>CANQOM010000013.1 GCA_947625445.1 Candidatus Gastranaerophilales bacterium | reverse complement strand
TGTTAAGGCGCTTACCCACCTGTGGAGCATTCACAGGTAACAAAATCGTACTTGTATAGAGCATTGTTAATTATATGAAAAATACCTGTCAAAATCGACATCGTCAAAATTACACAAAAGTCTGTAAACATCATCATCTTCATCCATTTTTTGAAACTTAAATTCGTCGAATTTCCATAATTTAGGATTAATTCCGTATACTCTTATAATTTCTTTATCCAAAAGAATTTTTAACTTTTTTTTAACAGTTTCTAAAGGCATATCAAGAGATTTAGATAATTCAACTGCAGAAATACCCCCTTCCCGTGAACATTTTTCGGGGGTGAGAAACATCAATTCAAGTCCGACTTTTTTTAAATCTATGTCCTCTTTTATTTCCATTTTATACCTTTATAGTTCTGTTTCTTTTTTATCTTCTTATTCGGCATTTTTTTTTAATACTTTAATTTAATTTTACAATTATTTTAAAATAATATCACTATTATTAAAAACAATTTCATATATTTATACGGTTAAAGATATTAAGCTTATATTTATAATATTAATTAAAGGGAAATGTACATGGATATATCAGGAAGCATAAACCAACCTGTCAGTTTTTATTCAAAAAACACAGGAAATATGATAAATACATACATGGAACATGAGAATAAAGTATATCAGGAAAATGTCTTTGTTCCTGAATTTGGAATGGAAAAAATAACAAAACCAATAAAAAAACAAGAAAAAAAATTTAAAAAAAATAAAAGACTTAATACATATGATTCAGATTACCTTCCTGATGAAACATTTGAAGAAACAACTATAAAAGAAGATAATAACTTTTTTATTCAACCCGAATTAAAGAATACAAGAAACCGTATAAAAAAAAGTGTAGAATACATACTAACAAGCATACCTTTAATAAATTATTATTATTTAAGAAAAAAGAAAAATAAGATAGAAAATACCGTAAAAAAATTAAATGATATAAGCCAAAATGTAGATGAATTAATAAATACTACAATGCCATACGGAGAAGAAAATTCTTTATATAACGATATTGCAAAGAATTTGACTAATGCAGCTACAATATTAAGCCAAACGAATAAAAAAGAAATATAATTTTTATAAACATAAATTAATATTTAAAAGTTTTTTTCTTTACTAATTATTTAATTTACAATACTATGTAAATAGATATTACTATAAACGCATGTAGTAATAAAAGAATAAAGTATTAGAAATAAAAAGAGGGCGAATAAGTGGAAAATTTTGTTCCGGACATTTTTGGCAAGAAAGAAAATAATAACAACACAACACCAACAAATCCAGGAGTAACACCTGCAGATATAAAAGTAATTGGTGTAGGCGGCGGTGGCGGCAATGCAGTAAATCGAATGATAAAAGCAGGCTTAGGCGGTGTCGAATTTTGGGCAATGAACACAGATGTTCAAGTGTTAGATATGTCTTTAGCTGAAAATAAAATAAGAATCGGCAGTAAGCTGACAAACGGTTTAGGTGCAGGCGGCAACCCTGAAAAAGGTGAAAAATCCGCAGAAGAAACAAGAGATGAAATAGTTAATGCAATAGGAAAAGCTGACATGGTATTTGTTACTGCCGGTATGGGCGGAGGAACAGGTACGGGTGCTGCTCCTGTAGTTGCAAGAATTGCTAAAGAATTAGGTGCTTTAACTATTGGTGTTGTTACAAAACCTTTCAGCTTCGAAGGTAAAAAGAGAATGAATCAAGCACTTCAAGGGCTTGAAAAATTAAAAGAAACAGTTGATGCTTTGATTGTTATACCAAATGATAAACTTTTAGAAGTAGTAGACAGAAGAACAACAATGAGAGAAGCATTCCAAGTAGTTGATGAAGTACTTTTAAGAGGTGTTCAAGGTATTTCTGATATTATTACCGTTCCCGGAATGATAAATGTAGACTTTGCAGATGTAAGAAGTGTTATGGAATCATCAGGTTCAGCTTTAATGGGTATAGGAAGAGGAACAGGTGAAGGCAGAGCTTTAGAAGCTGCTAAGTCAGCTATTAATTCTCCTCTGTTAGAAACTTCAATCAACGGTGCTTCAGGTATCATAATGAATGTAACAGGCGGTCCTGACATGACATTATGCGAAGTTACAGATGCTGCTCAAGTTATTCACGATGCGGTTTCTGATGATGCTACTTTCCATTTCGGTTCTGTTATTGATGATAGAATCCAAGGTGAAATTCAAATTACTGTTATTGCTACAGGTTTTGAATTAAAGAAAACAGAACTTGAAAGATTTAATCAAGAAGAACAGGAAAAAACATTAGGAGCTATGGACTTTTTCGGAACATCGACTACAGGAAATAATCTGCAAGCTTCTAAAATTTCCAAAGCTGCTTCAGAATTTGCAAATAATATTTTAGATATTCCTGAATTTTTAAAAAAATAGGAATAGAATAGAATAAAATAGAAAAAGGATAAACTTAAGTTTATCCTTTTTTTACTCATTAATTGTAACAATTAACGAATTTTAATTAATATTTAGGTAATTTTAGACTTTTATGGTATATTTTAAAAAGAGTGCATCTTAAGAAAAGGAAAAATAAATGATATCCGTAAACGATTTAAAAACAGGCTTAACACTTGAAATAGACGGCGGACTTTGGAACGTTGTAGAATTTATGCATGTAAAACCGGGAAAAGGCGCAGCATTTGTCAGAACGAAATTAAAAAATGCAGAAACCGGAAACGTAGTTGAAAAAACTTTTAGAGCCGGTGAAAAAGTTGCTAAAGCTACTTTAGATAAAAGAGATATGCAATACCTTTACAAAGAAGGTAACGACTTTGTTATGATGGATTTGGAAACTTATGAACAAATTTCTGTAGCTGCTGATAAAATTGGTGATGGCATTAAATATTTAAAAGAAAATATGAATGTTGCAATTTTATTACATGGTTCTAATATTATAGGTATAGATATACCAAACTTTGTAGAACTTGAAGTTATAGATACACCTCCTGCCGAAAAGGGTAATACTGCACAAGGCGGAACTAAACCTGCAACTCTTGAAACCGGTGCAGTTGTTAATGTTCCTTTCTTTGTCACTGTTGGTACTATAATCAGAGTTGATACAAGAACTAATGAATATTTAGACAGAGTCTAAGGATAATAAAAATGAAATTTAATCTTGATTATTTAGAAAAATTAGCCAATATTGTTTATGAAAAAGATCTTTCTGAAATAACAGTGAAGGAAGATAAAAAAGTAATTTGTTTCAAACGAGAAAAACAAGTCATAACACCAACAAATATACCAAATGTTCTTCCTTCAACAATAACATCTCAAATTGTTACACCAACACAATCACAAAAACAGGAAGAAAAAACGAAATCAACACAACATAAAGGTACACCAATAACCTCTCCAATGGTCGGAACATTTTATGCGACACCATCACCGGATGATGCACCTTTTGTAAAAGTCGGTGATACAATTTCAATAGGGCAGGTTGTTTGCATTATTGAAGCCATGAAATTAATGAATGAAATAGAAGCAGAAGCTTCAGGGAAAATAACCGAAATATGTGTTAATAATGGTGATAGTGTTGAATTCGGTCAAGTACTAATGTATGTTGAATGACCTCTTTAAAAGGTTATAAAACTAACAGGTGAGCTATTAAGAAACTTGTGAGCCTGTAATCCAAAGAGGTGTGAAGAACGAGTAATTTTACGGTTGCACTAAGCGAGGTTAAAAAAGCACAACTTTTGACACCAGATTAAATAAAGAAGGGAACATTATTGCTCCCTTCTTTTTAATTTACAAGATATATTATGAATATAAATATTAAAAAAGTAATCACTAATATTCAATTTTTCTATAATTTCTTTACGTTGCAGACCCTCTTTCAAACATTTTAAAATTTTACATTCAAGCTCGGTAAATATTTCGTGTGCTTCATTTCCATAATTATAAAACATACTAAAATCTCCGAATATAATAATTCCCGTGTTAATATTATTATATACTATATTTAGATATTTAATACTAACATATTTTCTTTTTTAAGCATTTAATCTAATGTCGCAAATTAAGATTTATTATTCCAAAAATATTCATGTTCAAGTAAAAACTGCTTTATAACCAATCCTCCGGCATATCCGGTAAGTTTATTATTTGACCCTATAACTCTATGGCATGGAATAATAATTGCAATAGGGTTTTTATTATTAGCATTACCTATAGATCTATATCCTTTCAATTTACCTATTGATATAGCTATTTCTTTGTAGCTTTTTGTTTTTCCGTATGGAATTTTAATTAATTGACTCCAAACTTGTTTTTGAAATTCAGTTCCCTTTGGATTAAGAGGTAAATCAAAATACTTTCTATCACCTTTAAAATATTCTTCAAGTTGTTTTATTGTCTTAATGATTATTTCATTTGGTTCTGTTAGAATAATAGGATTAAATCCAACCCTCAAAAGAAATTTTTCATCAGCCATGATATATAAATCAGCAACTTTAGACTTATATTTGTACGAATAAAGCATATTTATAAAATAGCATATTTTGTAGTATTATAAAAGTTATGAATTATTTAGAGCGTGCAAAAAAATACAGAGCTAAAAAAAGGCTGGGACAGAATTTTCTTATAAATGAAAATTGTATAGAAACAATTATAGACACATCAAATATAACAAAAGAAGATATTGTTGTAGAAATAGGGCCCGGACTTGGTTTTGTTACAGAACAACTGGTTAAATCTGCCAAAAAAGTTTATGCTATTGAGCTTGATGAAGATATGGTAAATGAACTTTCTAAGTTAAATGCTTCAAATTTAGAAATTATTCATGGCGATATTTTAAAAACAGACATATCAAGTTTTGGAGAAAATTTAAAAATAGTTGCAAATATACCATATTATATAACATCACCAATTTTAGCTCATTTATTGGGAGAAGTTGATGACTTGGAGAATAAGAACAGAAAGAGCATAAAACAAATTGTATTAATGGTTCAATATGAAGTAGCAAAAAGGCTTATTGCAAAAGAAACATCCCCGTTTAAAGAATTTGGATTATTATCAATTTTAGCTCAATTTTGGGCAGATATAGAATTTATAATAAAAGTACCTTCTAAATCTTTCTTTCCTGCGCCCAAAGTAGATTCTGCTATAGTAAAATTAACAATAAACACTAACCCTCTTCTTAACTTAACCAATTATACTTTTTTCAGAAAAGTTATAAAAGGATGTTTTGCAACACGAAGAAAAAATATTAAAAATTCGTTGGTTAATTCAGGATTTAGTAAAAATGCAGTTGAAAAGACATTAAAAGAACTCAACATAAACGAAAATGTAAGAGGAGAAACTCTTTCAATAAAACAAATGGGAGAACTTTCGGAAAAATTAAAGGATAATTTATGAAAAAAATAAAAATTAAAACTCCCGCTAAAATTAACCTCACTCTTGAAATTTTAAATAAAAGAGAAGACGGGTTTCATAATATTCAATCTATTATGCAGGCAATAAGTATGTACGATTATCTTACTTTTAAAGTACAAGATTCCGATAAATTAAATATAACTTTAGACGGCAATTCGAAAGACATTCCCTATAATGAAAGTAATTTAATTTATAAAGCAGCCATAATTTTCTTAGAGAAAGCAAAATTAGATAGAAATATATCATTAAAAATACATATAGAAAAAAATATACCTGTTTCAGCAGGGCTTGCAGGTGGTAGTTCCAATGCGGCCGGTACATTATTTGGATTAAATAAAATTTTTAATAATGTTTTAACAGAAAAAGATATAAATGAATTATGTTCTAAATTAGGTTCAGATTTAAACTTTTGTTTAACAGGAGGTTGTCAATTATGTACTTCAAGAGGTGAAATTCTTGAAAGACTACCATATTTTTCTCAAAATCTATCACTTATCAAACCTAAAAAAATTGGGATTAGTGCAAAAGAAGCTTATACAAACTTTTCAAAATTACAAGATAAATCAATACCAAATAATACTGAAAAGCTAAAAAAGTTATTATCAGAAGGAAAATTCGACGAAACATTACTATATAACAGTTTGGAAAAAGCACTTTTACCAAAATATGAAGAACTGGCAAAAATTAAAGCCAATGTAAAAAATTCATTAATGTCAGGAAGCGGTTCAACATTTTTTGTATTAACAAATAAAATTCTGACAGATTTAAACAGAGAAGAATATGACATATTTGAAAACTTGAAAACTATAAGTACGGGAGTTGAAGAAGTTAATGAATGACATAATTATTACAGAAAAAACGAATAAAGATACTGTTGACATAGATATTTCATCAACAAAAGCCATATTAAAAATGATAAATAATGAAGATTTAAAAGTGGCTCAAAAAATATCAGAAAACATAGAAGAAATATCAAAAGGAGTGGACGTTATAAGTGAAAATTTTTTAAAAGGGGGTAGATTAATATATTTCGGTGCAGGTACAAGCGGAAGATTAGGAGTTTTAGATGCATCAGAGTGTCCTCCCACTTTTAATACACCTCAAGAAATGGTAGTAGGTATAATCGCCGGAGGCGATAAAGCATTAAGATATGCTATAGAAGGTGCTGAAGATTCAATAGAATTAGCAAAAAATGATTTTAATAAATTAAATATAAACTCAAACGATACTGTTGTTTCAATATCCGCAAGCGGAAATGCTAATTATGTAATTGAAATTTTAAAATTAGCAAAAGAAAAAAATATAAAAACTATTGCATTAACATGTAACCCAAACGCAAAGATGAAGGAATTTGCAGATATATTAATATGTATAGAAACAGGTCCAGAAGCTATAACAGGTTCAACAAGAATGAAAGCGGGAACTGCTCAAAAAATGGTTTTAAACATGCTTTCTACTGCTTCTATGGTAAAAATCGGAAAAGTATATCAAAACCTAATGGTAGATGTAAGACCAACCAATATAAAACTTAAAGACAGAGCAATAAGAATTGTTTCTCAAATAGCAAATGTTGATTATCCTATTGCAGAAAAAATACTTGATAATAATAATTACAAAATTAAAGAAGCCATTATTCAATTAAAATACTCTAAATCTTTTGAAGAAGCTTCTAACCTCTTAAAACAAAATAACGGCATTTTAAGAAAAGTTTTTAATAATATCAATTAAATAAAGCAAATTTTATATTTAGAGTTTTTCTAATAATCGATTCAGAAAGTATAGCAATGTCAGTTTCTTCCATAAATAACAAAATTAATGTTTCAAATTATTTTAATGCAATTAAAAGGCCAAAAAATATTACTTTTCGTGCTTCATATAAACCTATTGATAATAAACAAGATGATGCATTTAAAAAAGAAAGTTCTTATTCGAAATCTCTATCAGATAATAATGAAGTTATTAAATATTTAAGAGAAGATGAATTTAAATATTCTTATTATGAATATGAGATGGGCGGATATTTATCATCTTTAAATAATAAAAAATGGCAATCTGTATTATCACGTTTAAAAAATTTAAATATTTCTCAATTAAATTCAAAGTGCCATGTTGATGACCATATAAATACAAAATTCATTGAAAAATTTTTAGAAAACGCCGGAATAAAAAATGTTTTTCATTTAAGCAATTTTGTAAAAACGAACCTAAATAATAACGATTTTAAACAAACATTTAATATGAGATATATAGAAGCAATACAAATATACGGACTTCTTAAAAATAAAAGTTATTTATACAAATATCCGGAAATTCTTTCGCATCTTTTTGAAATTGAATTATCAAAAGAAAATCCTAACTATGATATTTTAGATGAATATTGTAATACATTAAATAAATATGGAATTAATAATTTATCGGAATTAGATAAAAAATTTGAACAATTAAAACCTGAATTTAATGATTTTAAAAATACATCAGACAAAATAGAAGTAATCGATTATCTTCAACAAACATATTCGGACAGATTAAATTACACACAAGTGTTAATAGGAGAAAATTCTAAAAAATCCATTAATGATTTATATAAAGAAAATAGCGATATTATAAATTATTTATATGAACATAAAGGAGAATATTACGAATTTAATATAAAATCAGTAATGAAAATTGCCCTGGAAGCAAAAAACATGAAAGCTTCAGGAATAAATAAAATAGCTCCTAACTTCAATAATTTTAAGGAAATTCAGGATAAACTTGCTTTTTATAATTTTTTACACGAAAACAATGTAACACCGAAAGAATTTAACACACTTGCAACTAATTCAATAATATCAGACTCAGATTTAAATAAAAATATTAAAAATAAAGAACCAATAGTAAGAAATTTAAAATTCTTTTTTAAAGGGAATGAAAAACAAGCATCTGATTATTACATGTCATTTAAAGATGCCATTAACGGCATTTTCGATATTAATAATATTGAAAATACCGGAACAGAAAATATTGAAAATTTAATTAAACTAACAACAAGATTTAACATAAAAAATCAAAATGACCTGCTGAAATTATATAACAATGCGTATAAAACCAATAAGAAGAATATTTCTTCTAAAGAATTAAAAGAGTTTATTGACTTATTAAATTATGATGATTCAAAAACAATATTTGAAGATGCAAAAGCTTTAAATATGACAGTATGTGAACTGTTAACTAAAGAAAAAAACGAATTTGAATCCGTAAAACCGGAAATAGAAAATTTTATAGTCAATGATTCAACCAATTTTTATACAGATAAAACACCACTTGAAATTTACAAAAATTTTAAAACACTCATAAAAGATAATAATGATAATATTAATTCAATTTTATCCGACATTGCAAAATTTACCATAAATGATTCAGAAGAATATAAGACAAAAGTAAATAAATTAAAAACATTGTCAAATTATATAGATAATCCTAATTTACTAAAAAATTTTATAACACGTTCTAATATAAAATTTGATAATACAACGGAAGAAAATCAACATTTTGAAAATTGTGTAGAAGTATTATCGGGAATATATGATGAAAAAGCCCCAGAACAAACAAATTTAAAATTAAAAAAACTGACAAAAAGTAAATTTTTAAGTAATTCAAAAGCTACATTAACGGAATTTTTAAACAGTTTTGAAAATGATAATGATAAGAAAAATACCTTAAACGTAATTGCAGATAAAAAAATTCATTCTTTGGATGCTTGGGTAAATTTTATAAGAGAATATAAAGGAGAAGGAAAATATTATGATAAAAATCTTGTAAATCATCTTCTCTGTTCTCCTGATGATATAGATTTCAATGCTTATAAATTTTATGTAAACCATTTTAAAGACAAATTAGAAGAATATCATCTTCCATTTTCCATAACAAGTAAAAATATTAATAACCTTGATATAAATTCTGTAAGGAATTTAGAAGACACCGATTACAAATCATTTTTTGATATTTTAAATAAGTTAATTAATGTTCAACCTGATAATAATTTCTTATCAAAATTAAAATATAGTTATATGAGAAGCAGCAGAAAATCATCAAAACCCCGTATAGCACAAGAAATTATTCATATGTCAGAAAAACCTAACGGAAAGTATAAAAATCTCGAAAAAGCATTAAAAATTGATAAGGAAAGTCTCAATATTAATGATAATACTCCATATTATATTTATTTAGAAAAAATTAAAAAAGCATTACCCGATGAATTTATCAATTTTATAAATTCAGATAAATGGAAAGATATAAAAAATGACGGGAAAATTCCTAATATTAGCCCACATGCATTATTAAGATTTATCGACAGAATCGGATTAGAATATGTTAAAGGCGATATTAATAAGCTTTATGAACCGGAAACTGAAAATAAACTATTACATATATTTAAAACAATTTATACAAAAAATCCTGTATTTATACGTACAGATCGTAATAATTCAATTATTGTAATAAGACATAAATATAATGACGGAACTATAGAAAGTATTTTTGATAACAAAGGCATAATGTGTTCTATAGTTAATCAAAACGCAATTTAATCTTCTTCAATATAAGAAACAATTTTATTTATACTGCTATCAAAATCAGAAACTTTTGATTCTAATTTTTTTAGCAATTCTTCATTAGATTGATTAGCCTTATTTACTTCTCTTATTGAATTAATTTCAGATACTATATAATTAAGCATATCTTTCATTTCATAATCTTTATTATCTTCAGAAAATATTTCAATAAGAGTATCAAATTTTTTATTGAGTTTTTGAATATTATTATTAAGTATATCAATTTGCTTTGAATGAGCATCAATTTTAGCAATAATATCACTTTCAAATTGTTTTAATTTAACATCATTATCATCAGAAAGTTTATCAATTTTTTCATTAATCAAATTAATGCTTGGAGTTAAAGAAGTTTCAAGCTGAACAATAATTCCGGACATCATACTTTTTAATTCCGGAACATCATCTGATTTTACTCCGGATAATACATTATCCATTTCATCAAGTTTCACAACAGTTTGTTGAATTTCAGTTTTTAAATCTTTTAAAGATTTCAAATCCTCATCTGCATTAACAGTTTTATTGCTATCATCTGTTTTAAGAGAAGTAATATCTTTTTGTATTGTATTTAAAACGTTACCCGAAGCATCAATCCATTCAGCCAAATAAATAAATGCACTATTTAAATTCTTATTTGCTGCAATACTATTTTGCATTAATGAATTTAATTTATTAATTTTTTCACCAAGCATAACAAGTTTAACATCAGAATTTTGTTCTTGTTGTTTTAAATTAAACTCACTAATAGTATTTTTAAATATTTCAAGCTGAGATTTAAATTCCTTATTTGCATCGTCTGCGGTTAAAATAAGTTTATTTGTTCTTACACTTATACTTGAAATATCATCATTTAATTGAGAAAAATGTTCTTTTAAAGCCAATATATCATTAGAATTTAGTTGACTGTTATCATCAAGAAATTTATGCAATTTTAAAAAGTCAGATTCAATATCCAATAAAGAAGAATGCATATTATCTGATAATTCGCTTATTTTATCTGCCAAATTAGGTACATTATCAATAGCGTCAGTTGTTTTATCCAATGTTGTATTAATTTCTTCAATTTTCGATATTAAATTATCATTAGATTGAACCAAGCTTTCACTTTTTTCAATAACACCATCAAGTTTAGTGTGAATATTTTCAGAGTTTCTTCCTAAATCATCCAGTTTTAAATCAATAATCTCATTTTTTTTGGAAATGATATCTATCTTTTTTGCCCAATCATTTAATAACATTATATTATCAACAATTAAGTCAATTTTAGAAATAAGATTTTCATCATCTTCAGAATTTGAATCACCTAATTTTTGTGAAATGTTATCAATTTTTCCTGCCCATTCATTCAAGGAAGACATATTTTCATAAACTATATCAACCTTATTTGAAATATCAACAAAATCAACTTCTTCACTTAAAGTATTATCAACTTTAGATTTAATAAATTGAACTAATGAAATTATTTGTTTAACTTCATCTATTTTAGAAGAAAGGTCTTTAATTTTAAAATCTAATTCCGGATTTTCTGTTAATTTTTTATCTATAACATCTATTTTTCTTGCCCAAGAATTTAAGGCTGAAACATTTTCATAAACAATATCAATTTTATCAATAACTGATTCAATATCAACATTTTGCAATGCATCAGGAACTGCACCTTTGGATTCCGTAATTTTATTTTCTATTTCATCCAAAGATTCACTAACTTTATCAATTCTCATTGTAAGATTACTTAGGTCTGTAATATTCTCATATATAGCGGAAACTTTTTTTGATATATCATCAAAATTGAAATCCTGACCTAATTTAGAATACAAACTTTCTACAGATTTATTAATAACTCCGGCTTTTTCTATCCAGGCCTGAATTATATTCATACTGTCATAAATAGCGCTAATTTTTGAAATTTGATTAGCAAAATCACTATTTCTTATATCTTCTCTAAAATTAGAAACTCCTGTTTGTAAATCTTTTAACAGTTCGTTTGTCTGTGCAATATTTTTACTTTGAACAACATTAATACTATTAAGTATAGAACTCATTTCTTCTACATTTGGCACATTTTGAAGCGCAGAAGTAAATTGTTTTAAATATTCGGTAAGATTTTTATGAAGATTTTCAAGCCCTAATTCAATTTTTTCAAGCCCTTCAGAAGATACACCATCTGTTGAATTAGTATGTATTTTAGAATTTGCGAGTTCTTTAATTATATTTTCATTATTTTTTAGAGATAAATCAATTTGTTTTTTTTGATATTCCTCAAATTCTGACTTCGTAACCGTCGTATTTTGAGTATTTTTTATACTTTCAAGATTTTCTCCCATTGAATTAAATGCAATTTTTAATTCATTTATATCATTATATAAATTTTTTATAAAAGCTTCATTACAACTGTCAATATTATTTTTTATTGTTTCAAGTTTTTCTTTTATTTCCTGAAAATTGAGTTTTGCTTGTGTATCAGTTACAAGATTTTCAATAGATTCAACAGAATTTTTTATATTTGAAATATCAACACTATTAATAGCGGGCAATGATTTTAACTTCTGTGAAACTTCTTCTAAAATCTCTTTATAATTATCCGTCATGACATACTTTCTCTATTTTAATATTTAATATTTTTATTCTACCAAATTTATTATTATGGGTATACTTTTTTGATTACGAGGATAGAAGATTTTGAAAACCCTTATTATTCAATACTTTTAGAAAATCAAAATATTACAATTAATTAACAGACAAGTGAACAAAATTGTCTAAGTATATTTGATGATTAAAGCATAATTGTTATGGAACTGTATTCGTAAGTATTAACAACTTTAGTGTCATAACATTAGGTTAATATCACAAGGGTATAAGAAAATGTATTTTTTTATAAACAAAAGTATAACTAACAAATATAGTCATTAAGTCGAATGAATCAATAAGCAAAATCCACTATTATATAAAAGTAAATCCTCAACTCTTCTGATTGCTTATTCTTAGTGCTCATCCCCTTCTTATTAAAGAAGGGTTTTTTTTTACACTATTTATTCGATAACAATATAAAAGCAGAATAAAACCCGGAAAGCCCTTTCGAACTTCCCGGGCTGCAAGATTTTGTTCCCTTCGTAGTTGGTATTGCCTTTTTCTCTTTTTCGTTTCTTCGGATTTTTGGGGTTTATCCTATGACTCTTTGAGAATTTTACCTACTTTAAGAACTTTTTTATCTTGCATATCTGTCTTTCTTTTTTATGTTTGTATTCTTTTACATTACAAATAATGAATCCGCATAGCTAACATTTAATTGGGTATCACAGTACATTTTTGATAGTGTTAAAATTCTTCTAGCCAAAGTGGCTTTCTCAACTCATACTTAAAAATTTATTTATGAAGAATTTTATTAATCGTCAGTACTATAATAATTATTTGTAAAATATTCCTTTAATATGAAGTAATATGCATTTAATATAAGAATTATTAATATTCATAAAAACTCCCTGATTAAAAATTATATCGGATTTTATATATTAAAACTTAAGTTAAATCTATGTTTTTGTAAAGAAAATTTACATAAAATCATTCAAAAGTATTACTATAAAAGAATTTACAAGAAAAAACATTTATAAACTCAGTATTTAAAGGTTAAAATAGTAAAATAACACAGATAAAATATAAACTTTAGAAACAATACCATGTAAAAGAATAACTAAATACATAAGTTTTTAAGGTCTTGAAAGAACCAAAGGTACATCTTTAGGATAAATATCTTCAGTAACACCACTGCAACCCGTAATAAAGAAGAAGTCGAAACTTTCACCATGGTCTATTCCCAAATCATCATAAGGAATAGAAATTTCTAAAATCTCTTTATGCGCATAATTAATATGATGCCCCCATTTAAGTTCCCATAAACCATCTTTTACTGCAGTAGAATATTGAAGCGGATACTTTCTGTTTGGTGTTAGTGCTATTTTTACTTCATGAGTATAACCATCTAACAATACCGGCAACAAATTATCGGTTTTATTCGTTGTTCTTGAAGGGGATGTAATCTCTATAGAATTGTTATAAGCTTTAAAGTATATGTATATTGAAAAATATTCTTTGAAACTGTCTTTACTGTCTAAAATATACTTATTTATATCAAATCTTACATAAAGGTTATCTTTGTCAGAACCGAAATAAATACGGTTAAAAATTTTATTCTCTTGCAAATTAGGTCCGTCAGGGATATCAATACAACCTGCCGATAACCATTCATCATTATCTTTAACCATTCCGTTTATATTAGGGGTAATTTCCCTTTTTGGGTTTCTTAAAGGCTTTCCGATAAACGAGATTAAAGGCATTTCAAGATAAGTGGGAATAGGTTTTTGGATTATATTATATACATTTTTTAAATGTTCTCTGAAAAGAAAATCAAAAATATGGTCTTGGCCTGAATTATTAGGTTCACCATACCACCAAAACCAGTCAGAGCCTTCTGCTATGTATAACTCAGATTTTGCTTCTTTTATTTGTTCTTTTGATAATCTTCCGGATTTTTCTGCGGTTTTAAGGTCATTTGCAGTCTGCACAAGATAATTCCATGCAAGATTTTTAGTAGGTTCCGCAATCCATAATTGAAATTCCTGATTTACCCAAGAACCCGATGCAACTTTTTTTAATAGTTTTTCCGTTTTTTTATTTTCTCTTATATAATCACTTATTAAAACTGTTTTAAGAGATTTATCATTATTTATAAGAGAATAGAGTCTTTCCAAAAAAATAGCACCATCATTGGAATAAGAATCCCAACAGTTTTCACCATCCATTGCTATTGTAAATATATGTTTTTTTTCCGGCGAATTTTTTAACTTATCATGTACTGTTTTTATTCTGTCAAATAAATCATTTGCACAAACAATACTGTCATGATGTGAATACTCAAAATTAATAAGATTGGGTATAACAGAATCACGGAATACGATATTTATTTCCTTTTCTCGTTTTGTTCTATAAAGATAAAGTGAACAAACATCATAAGGATCTTCATAACAACCTCTAAAATCCCTGATAAATTCTTTTTTAATGGAATTAGATAAAACACTTTCATCCGTAATTACCCATTTAATGCCAAGATTAGCCAATACATCAAGTGTTTTTTGACTTATACAATGTTCACTTGGCCAAAAGCCTTCGGGTGTTTTTCCAAATACCTCCGTAATTCTCTCAATTGCCAGTTTTACCTGTTCTTTTGCATCCACTGTAAGTGCTATCTTATTTTCAGGTAACGGATGCTTTAAAGAAGGAATTTTTAAATCGTTAGGATTAATTAGTATAGGTAATATTGGATGATGGTATGGACTTGTTAGTATTTCTATTCTTCCGTCTTCTTGATATTTTTTAAATGTAGGAATTATCTGACGAATTATTTCTCTGTTTAATTCTATAAGTTTTTTTCTGTCAGATAGATTATAATTTTGTCCTTTTTTTTCAAATTGTTTTAGTTGAGGATAAACATCTTTCCATATAGGATCAAACCAAACATAATTGAACAAAAACATTATATCTTCGTATTCTTGTATATCAAAATCCTTAATACCTATTTCGCTTTTTCCGAAACGTTTCTTATAAAGTTCATTGTATCTTGGATTTCTGGAAATTATATTTTCATAATTAACATCAAAGAAGTAGTTTAAAATGTATAACTTATCATCATCAGTAAGTTCTTCTACAGGGGTGACAGTAAGTTTGGAATGAATATCATGCCCATCTTTTAACCCGTAATCTTCTATAGCATCAATTAAAGCAGGAACCAAACTAAAATTAAGCTTAAGATTGGGAAATTTATCAAGTAATAAAAGCATATCCAGATAATCTTTAATGGCATGCAGTCTTGCCCATGGCATAAGCCTGATTCCACCTTGTTGGGCCTGATAATTAGGTTGGTGGAAATGCCAAACAAAAGCTACTGATAATTCTCTTTGCATATTTTACTTTCCATACTGTCTAACATTTTATCCTATATGTAAGACTTATCGGATTTAATCTGGTGTTACAACTGTTCGCTTTGTAACACTCTAGCATACCCAGTATAAATTTACTCGGACAATTTAGTTTTAATATATCATTTTATTTTGAATTATACAATAATATTAGCCCTTTATTTTTCTTGAATTGTTAAGATATTTTACAAACACATATATGCAACAAATATGTTACTATTGTTGATTGTTGAGTGTATACATTACATTTATTTCAAAAAAAATTTATAAAAAAGGAATACAAAGTAATAAAATAATGTTTTAATAAAAAAGTGTTCGAACTGTAAAAAAGAATTAGTCAAAAGACAATCAGGGTAGAGGAGATTGGGAAATCTCAAAAAATTGCCGCAAAAAGCGGCATTTATTTTTTATATATTGTCACAAATTATATTTAACTATCGCAAACAGACTCACTCACCCTCACTTCTCTATAGTACTTTGCGTTATAACATTTCAGCGTGCCCAGTATAAATTTACTTAAACATTTTCATACAAAAAGATGGTTTATAAAAAAAAAATGACATTTATAATTTTATCATTATATATGAATATGTGTATGTAATATAAAGGGAAATAAAATGATTGAAAGTTTAAAAAATATGGTAGCACAAGTATTTTACGCTCCAAAAACGACATCAACAAGTATAGTTCAAACCGAAGGATATAATCCTTTTGAGAACCCTTTTGTGCAACCGCAAGTATCATCAAGAAATTATGCTATAAACAGACCAGTAAAAGGGGGATATTTTGCAGGTTACTATAACGGCAAACCAAACATAGTAGGAAGAAGACTTTTTATAGAAGCATAACAAGAAATGATCCTTATTCATACTCTGTCCTAACTCATCCTCTCAGATTAAGTGTTCAAATTTTTTATCGCACAATTTTTGCGTATATTCCCAAATACCCTACATATTCCCATGATAAAATGTAAAAAATTATTACAAATCAAGCAATTTATTAATATAAATTGTTTTTTTAAAGTTATGGGGATTTTAATTGATTTGGAGGATTATGCCGTTTTTAAACGTATCAAATAACGATACTAACATTCAAAACGCAAAAAATTATATTAACAAAAACACTAATACCAAAAGGATGACGAGTGCTTTTGAAATTTATGAATCATATTCAACAACATATGAAAATAATTTTAAAGGTAACTTAATATTTACAAAAGCAGCAGAAAACCTAGCTCAAACTAATATAAATTCAGCTAACAAATATATAGACAATAACGAAATCCTTGATGAATACGAATATGCAGAATTTTTTACATCCGATAATAATGCTTTATTAGAGCAGTATTGGGAAATGAAAGATTTAACTGAAATTAAAGATGAAAGTTTTAATAAAGAAAATACTTCTAGCAACTGTGAAGATGGAAACAGTCATTTATCATTTTTAGATTTATTATCATAAAGTTTATCCGATTATATATGGAGTAGGTAATCAAAAGGCAAAGCATTACAATATGAAGCAAAGTAACAAAGTAGGAATCACTGAGCCTTTATCAGTAGCATTTTTAGGGTTGGACCTCGAATTAAATTAATCTTATATCAGAATAAAGATTTAATTTCTTTTTCAATCTCCAATAAAACTTTTGTAAGATTAGATTTATCTTTACCTGCGCCCTGAGCAAAATTCGGACGGCCTCCTCCTCTACCGCCAGTTGATTCTGCCAATTTAGATACTATTTTACCTGCATTTATTCCTTTTTTTACATAACTATCACTTACTTTAACAACATATGTTATTTTATCTTCTTCAACAGATGCAAAGATTATGATACTTTCACCCAACTTAGAAGATAGAATATCACAACCAAGTTTAAGTATATTAGGAGAAAATGGTTCTGTTTGAGAAATAAAGAGTTTTCCTCCAGGAATATTTTGAGCCTTTGAAATAAATGATTGGAACTTATTTTTTGCTTGTTCTGATTTTAAATTTTCAATTTCTAATTGAAGATTTTTATTATCAACAACAAGCTTCATAATTCTTTCACCCAGCTCGTCAACCTGAACTTTAAAAGAACTTGTCATTTTATCAACAATTTGAGCTTTTCTTGATAACAATTTCAAAGCACTATTTCCGCAGACAGATTCAATTCTTCTTGTACCTGCCGCAACAGCAGATTCTGAAACTATTTTAACCAGCCTGATTTTACCTGTTGAAGAGCAGTGAGTACCTCCGCATAATTCAGCTGATATATTACCAAATTTAACTACTCTGACATCATCATCATATTTTTCACCGAATAATGCCATTGCTCCTGATTTTTTTGCCATTTCAATGTTCATTATTTCAGTATTTTGAGCTATATCTTCACCAATCCACTTATTTATAATATCTTCAACTTCTTGGATTTCTTCATGAGTCATTGCTCTTGGAAAAGTAAAGTCAAAACGAGTTCTATTTTCTTCAACATAAGAACCTGCCTGATGCACTTCATTTCCCAATACTTTTCTTAATGCTGCCTGAATTAGATGCGCATTTGAATGGTGAATAGTTATTTCATTTCTTCTTTCTTTATCAATATACGCTTTAACTTTATCACCAATCTTCACTTCGCCGTTTATCATTTGAACTCTGTGAACAAAAAGCTTATTTACTTTAAACGTATTCAAAACTTCAGCTTTAAAATTATCACCTTCAATATACCCTGTATCGCCGACTTGACCGCCTGATTCAGCATAAAATGGAGTCTTATCAAGCATTATATCAATAAAGTCGCCTGCTTCTATAATTGCTATTACTTTTGATTCAGATTCTGATTCATTATATCCTACAAATTCAGTTGAACCAAATTTATTTTCAACATCA
The DNA here is from genome assembly GCA_947625445.1 of Candidatus Gastranaerophilales bacterium. Lineage (GTDB taxonomy): Bacteria > Cyanobacteriota > Vampirovibrionia > Gastranaerophilales > Gastranaerophilaceae > Avigastranaerophilus. Next base: position 883 of record CANQOM010000013.1, on the reverse strand, counting down.
ACATAAACAAGATCATCGGTAAGGCTAATCTTGTGAGCAGCAGCTTTTGCTTTCTCTTTTTGTTTTTTCATTTCTTCTTTATAACCGTCAATATCAACTGTTATTCCTTTTTCCGCTGCTATTTCAATTGTCAATTCCAATGGAAATCCAAAAGTATCATAGAGCTTAAATGCATTCTCACCGTTTATTTGTTTTGAGTTTTGCATTAATTCTTCTAAAAGCTTATATCCTCTGTCTAAGGTAATTTTAAATCTTTCTTCTTCTTGTTTTATTACTGATTTTATTTTATTCGCATTTTTTTCTAAATCAGGATATGTTTCTCTATATTGATTTATAACAGTATCAACAATTTCACTCATAAAAGGCAATTCTAGTCCTAATAATTTACCATGTCTTAATGCGCGTCTTAAAATCATTCTTAAAACATAGCTTCTTCCCTCATTACCGGGCAATACACCATCATTTATCATAAAAGATACACAACGGGCATGGTCTGTTATTATACGAAGAGAAACATCAGTTTTATTATCTTTTTTATAAGGTACTTTAGACATTTCAGATACCTTTTGTAAAATCGGATATAATAAATCAGTTTCGAAGGTTGATTCTTTGCCTTGAACAACCATTGCAATACGTTCTAAACCCATCCCCGTATCAACATTTTTCTTCTCTAACGGTGAAAAATTACCTTCTTCATCTTGAAATAATTCTGTAAAGACAAGATTCCAAATTTCAACCCACCTGTCACATTCACAAGTGGCAATAGAACAATTATCACTGCATTTTAAATGTTCACCCAAGTCATAGTGTATTTCACTGCAAGGTCCGCATGAGCCTGTAGCTCCGGGAGGCCCCCAAAAATTATCTTTTTTACCTTTCCTTA
>CANQOM010000012.1 GCA_947625445.1 Candidatus Gastranaerophilales bacterium | reverse complement strand
CTTAGAAGTAGAAGCAGATAAAGAAGAAAGAATCTTAAAATTAACGCAAGAGCAGATAAAACGCTATGGTGCGTTAGTAGAAAAAATAGTTATAGCTGCGGCGAAGGAAGTTGGATTAAATAAAGATTCAATTGTATGTGAAGATTTAGGAACTTTAACTTACCCTGTTGTAAGTGTTATGAAGGAATATGACCTTCAAGGTATGAAATTAATACAATTTGTAGTGCCTGAAAAACCTGAACATCCATACAGATGTAAAAATATAAATCCAAGAAGCTGGGCAATGGTAGGTACACACGATAATGAGCCGATTAGGATGTGGGCTGATCAAACAGTCAATACCGAGGCAGGATACTTAAACGGGAAAAATCTGGCTGAAGATTTAATGCCTGACGCAACAGAGGAAGAAAAAGAAGCATGCGCCGTTAGATGTTCTAAAGATTCACCTTATTTAACTGAAAGAAAATTTGTTGAATTATTTGCTTGTAAAGCTGAAAATATTCAAATATTCTTCACTGATTTATTCGGACTTTATGAAGTATACAATCGTCCCGGAACTTCAGGTGATCAAAATTGGTCATTAAGGATTCCGAATAATTATGATGAAGTATATTGTGAAAACCTTAAATCAGGAGTCGCTTTGAATCTTCCTTTAATTTTAAAACTTGCCATAGAAGCGAGAGGAAAAGAATTTGCGGCTAAAAATCATAAGATTATAGAACGACTTGAAAAAATAATCTAAGGAAAAACAATGTACGAGTTAAAAGTTGAGAGTTCATTTTCTGCGGCACATCACTTATTAAATTATAATGGTGAGTGTGAAAATCAACATGGGCATAATTGGAAAGTTGAAGCATTTTTCAGAGGCAACAAACTTGATAAATCTAACCTTTTAATAGATTTTAAAGTATTGAAAAAACATCTTAACACTATACTTGATATGTTAGACCATAAAGACATTAATACTTTATTGGAATTTCAGAATCAAAGTCCTTCAAGTGAATATATTTCTAAATTAATATATGAGAGATTAAAAAAAGAAATTCCGCAAACATATAAAGTAGCGGTATGGGAAACAGAAAAAGCTTGTGCAAGCTATTTTGAGGAACAATAATGGGTATAATTCAAGCGGTAATAATGGGGATAGTGCAAGGGTTAAGCGAATTTTTACCCATTTCAAGCTCTGCACATCTTGTTATTTGTTCAAACTTATATAAAGTATTTATTGACGGAAACCCTGCCGAGCAGTCTACTCAAGAAATTTTTCTTGACATTATGCTTCATTTAGGTACTTTAATTGCGGTATTAATATTTTTCAGAAAAGATATTGCAAAAATTTTAAAAGCTTTATTTTGCGGTATAAAAACACGAAATTTTAAAGAATCGGATGCAAAAATTGGACTTTATATACTATTGGGTACTGTTTTCACAGTTTTAATAGCATATCCGTTACATACAGTTGCGGAAGATTTGGTATTCAAACCATGCACTGTAGGAGTTTTGCTTGTTATAACAGGTATTTTATTGATAGTAAGTGAAATATATTCAAAAAAATTAAGTGAAAAATCAACGGAAATAGATTTAAAAACCTCGATAATAATGGCGATAGCTCAGGGTATAGCTGCACTTCCCGGCTTTTCACGTTCGGGGCTTACTATTGCATCAGGGCTTTTAAGGAAAAAAGACAGAGTTACGGCGGCAAGATACTCATTTTTATTAAGCATTCCTATAATTTTGGGAGCTTCTATGCTTTATCCGCTTATCAAAATTAATTTTAGTGAATTTGCTCAATTTAACTGGAGTGCAATAATTATAGGGACTTTAGTTTCTGCGATTGTGGGTTATTTATGCATTAAATATTTTTTGAAATTTTTAGGTAAATATTCACTTGCATTTTTCGGATATTACTGCATAATAGTAGGTATATTAACTTTTGGATTTTTTGCATTTATATCAATGGGGTTATAAGATGGAATCAACAATAAGATTTATAAAAGAAAAAATCGGTGATTTTGTGCCTGAAATAGGTATAATTTTAGGTTCCGGACTTGGAGATTTTGCTGATGAATATAATTTAATATCTATTTCTTATAGTGATATTCCCGGTTTTGAAAAATCACGAGTTGAAGGGCATAAAGGACAATTGGTTTTTGGGAATGTTCATAGTAAAAATGTTATTATGATGCAAGGAAGATACCATTTTTATGAAGGATATTCAATGCAAACCGTTACTTATCCCATAAAAGTAATGAAAAAATTAGGAGTGAAAGTTTTAATAATAACAAATGCAGCAGGTGCGGTTACTAAAAATTTTACACCCGGTGATTTAATGTTTATAACTGACCATATTAATTTTATGGGAACTAATCCTTTAATAGGCTTAAATGATGACGGGTTAGGAACAAGATTTCCCGATATGAGTGAAGTATATTCTAAAGATTTAATAGTAAAAGCTCGAGTAATAGCAGAAAAATTGAATATTTCTTATCAAACAGGAGTGTATGCAGCAACAACAGGCCCAAGTTATGAAACACCCGCAGAAATAAAAATGTATTCTATTTTAGGAGCAAATGCGGTAGGTATGTCTACTGTTCCTGAGGCTATTATTGCTAATTATTGCGGATTAAAAGTTTTAGGTATTAGTTGTTTGACTAATTATGCCGCCGGAGTTAGTGACAGACCTTTAAATCATAATGAGGTTATTGAAACCGCTGATAAAGTAAAAGATAATTTTAAAAATCTTTTAACTGAATTTATAAAAGAAGTATAAATGTATAAAATTATCTTACATATAAGTTTGAATATTCATCATAAGGCATAATATTTATTTTCTTTCATAAATAGTTGTATATTTATAATCATTAGGCGGCAAACTCTTTAATCGAAGCATAAGTTGATTAATAAAAGAGTAACAAGATAACGGTTTCTGAAAAGACTCAATTCTAATATTCCTTCCGCTTTTTAATTTAAAGCCGCAATAATAAAAAGTTGAAGAAGTGTGGTGACGTGAATTTGAAGTATGATGTTTATAAATATAAGTTTCTGCTATATCTGATATCATAAAATTATCTTTAACGGATTCTTGTTTATTTATGTATGTACTTGTATAAATAAAACAATAATTTTCTTTTTTGTTACATTCTATTCTGTACGATTTTTGGGATTGTAAGGCTAAATATATCATTACACCAAAGAAAAAGCATAAGAATATAACATAAATAATTGATCTTATATTAATCGGAGATTTAGTTTGTAATTCATTAGACTGATTATATTTAGTGTATTTAAAGTTGTAAGACATAATATTTATTCCTTTTCATAAATATTTGTATAAAGTAAGATTCGTATAATGTATAATTTTAATTGTCAATAAGGATTAAGTCAAACAAAAAACCATATTAAGATTATATAAAGGCACTTTAAAGGTGTGCTAAACTTATATTAAGGGGTATGAAGTTAAGGAGATAAAAATGATTCCGATTTTAGATTCAAAAAGACAATATGCAAAAATAGGTAAAGAGATTGAAAAAGAAGTTATTGAAGTATTAGCATCAGGTCAATATATTTTGGGAAAACATAATAAAGCATTCCAAAGTGAATTTGCTGAATTTGTTGGTACAAAATATTCCGTAGGGCTAAATTCAGGAACTGACGCACTTCATTTAGCATTAAGAGCATTGAATATAGGCAGAGGTGACGAAGTAATAACAACTGCATTTACTTTTGTAGCGACAGCAAGTGCTATAGGTTTAGCAGGTGCAACTCCTGTTTTTGTTGATATTAATCCTGATACATTTAATATAGATCCGGATAAAATTGAAGCGGCTATAACTTCAAAGACAAAAGCAATAATACCGGTACATTTATACGGACAACCTGCCGAGATGGATAAAATAATGGATATAGCAAAACACCATAACTTAAAAGTGGTAGAAGATTGTTGTCAAGCCATAGGTGCGGAATATAACGGACAAAAAGTAGGTTCATTCGGAGATTTCGGATGTTTTAGTTTCTATCCAACCAAAAATTTAGGCGGTATGGGTGATGGCGGTATGATTACCTGCAATGATGAAAATCTGTACAATCGAGTTATTGCATTAAGAAATCACGGTGGTGCTATAAGATATTACCATGATGAACTTGGTGTTAACTCAAGACTTGATGAAATTCAGGCAGCTATTTTAAGAGTTAAAATGCCATATATTAATGAATGGAATGAAAAAAGAAGAGAAAACGCATACAGATACAATGAAATGTTTTCTAAATATCCTGAAATTTTAACACCTAAAGAAGCTGATAATTCTTATTGTGTTTATCATCAATATACAATAAGAATTGAAAATCGTGATGAAGTACATAAATTATTGCAAGAAAAGGGAATCGGAGCAATGATATATTATCCTGTTCCGTTACATCTTCAAAAATTACATAAAGAATTGGGATATAAAGAAGGTGATTTACCTTTAACAGAAAAAGATACAAAGCTTGTTATGTCATTACCGATGTTCCCTGAAATTACTCCTGAAGAACAACAAACTGTTGTTAATACGGTTGTTGAATGTTTGAATATGACAAAACAAACAGTATAAAATTAAATTGTTTCGCACTCTGTAACGGGTATATATGCCTTAACAGAGTGCGATATTTAATTAAATATAGTTGTTAACAACTTTTTTAGCTTCATTTGCAGGAACTGCAAAACCTATACCGATATTTGATTTATTGTTATCCGGATTATAAATTGACTGACTGATTCCTATAACTTCTCCTGAGGCATTCAAAATAGGACCTCCTGAAGAACCGGGATTAATTGCGGCATCAGTTTGGATTTTATTTCTTTCATAATCAATTCTTGAAACAATACCTGTAGTTAAAGTACCGTTAAAACCGAAGGGATTTCCGATGGCAAGAACTTTTTGACCTACTTTAACCAATGATGAATCACCTAATTTAATTGTAGGTAAAGGGTGATTTGGTTTTATTTTTAATATAGCCAAATCTTTATTTTGTCCGTCCGTCGGTAAAATATCTGCCGGATAAATTTCACCTTTTGATGTGGTAATTTCAATATAGGAAGCATTATTTACCACATGAGAACTGGTTAAAATAATTCCACTCTTGTTAATGATACAACCTGTTCCGCTGGACAAACCGTCTTTGAGTTGTGCTTCTACAAGAACTATTGCAGGATTAATGCGCTCGTAAACTGTGACATTTATGAATTCTTCACCTTTATATTCACTCTCTCTTGAATAAACTTTGTCATTAATAAAAATTCCGCTTATGCAAGAAACAAGCAAAACTAATATCACAGATAAAAATTTTAAATGTTTCATCATAAATCTAACCTAACTTCACTACGCATTTATTAAACAAGGTTTTTTAATAATCTGCATTGGTAATAAAGGGTGTAAATTTGACAATTTAAGCTATTATTATAACTTCAAATTAAGTATAAAATATTGTTATAAAAAATTGTTTTATTCTATAATGCTAATAAGAGGGAATATGCTTAATACGGTTAAAAATAATAAAAGTAATTTGGTTAAAAATTTAAAAAAAATAGTCGGAGATGACAATGTATTGTCTTCTTATGAGGAATTATATGCATATTCAACAGATTCAACAAATATAACAAACCCTGATGAAATAGCTCAGTGTATAGTTTTTGCAGAAAATACTCAACAAGTATGTGAAATAATAAAATATGCAAATGAACATTCTGTAGCGGTAGTAGCAAGAGCTGCAGGAACTAATCTTTGTGGTGCGTGTCTGCCAAAAGCCGGCGGAATAATAATAGATTTTGCCAAAATGAACAAAATTATAGAAATAAATAAAGATAATCTAATTGCAATAGTAGAACCCGGAGTTGTAATAGAAGACTTACAAAAAGAAGCTGAATTAAAAGATTTATATTATCCTCCCGATCCTTCAAATCTTAAAGTGTCAATGATAGGGGGAAGCATCGGTTTATCGTCAGGAGGACCTCATACATTTAAATACGGTTCAACAAAAGATTATGTTATAGGACTGGAAATTGTTACTGCAGAGGGTAAAATTATACATACCGGTTCTGTTTGTTCAAAAGATGTAACAGGATATAATCTTACTCAGTTATTTGTTGGTTCTGAAGGTACTTTGGGTATTATAACAAAAGCTATACTGAGGCTTATTCCTAAACCTGAAGCTAAAAAAGTTATGCTTGCATACTTTGATTCTTTGGAAGATACTTCAAAAACTGTAAATGATATAATATCTAATCTTATAACTCCTTCAGTAATTGATTTACTTGATAAAAATACTTTAAAAACAATAGAAAGTTTTTACCCGTCAGGACTATTAGTTGATAAAACAGCTGCACTATTGATAGAAATTGACGGTTTTAAGTCTGATTTGGATAATCAATATGAAAAAATAATACAAATATGTAAAAATAACAATTCATCTTATATTCAAACTGCTAAGACAACAAAAGAAGAGGAAAAAATTTGGATAGCAAGGCGTTCATCATTTGGGGCAACTGCAAAATTAGCTCCTAATGTTGTTACGGAAGATGTAGTTGTTCCCAGAGAAAATATAGTTACTCTTGTTAAGGGTATTTGGGATATATGCAAAAAATATAACTTAAAAACATGTATTATGGGGCATATAGGTGATGGGAATATACATCCTAATATAGCATTGGATTTAAGAAATCCTGACGAATTGAATAATTTTAAAAATGCTAAAAAAGAACTGTTTGAACTGGCACTTTCTTTAAATGGCAGATTATCAGGTGAACATGGAATAGGTTGTGAAAAATCACAATTTATTAATAATGCAATTGACCCAATAACTTTAAATTATATGAAACAAATGAAACAAGTATTTGACCCTAAAAACATCTTAAATCCGGGAAAAATTTTTATTTAATAGTGCTATTTATATTTACTTCAATTTCAAAAAATCTGTTCCATGGATATGAATAAGTTAAGTTTAAGTTAGATAAATCAAATTTATTAAATAATATATTTTCAAATTTAATCATTTTTTCTTTAATAATATTATTTGATAAATTATTAGAATTTTCTCTTATTTGAGCTCTTATATTTGCCTGATAAGCCCAATCATCAAGGAATCTTGTTAACTGAAGTATTTTAAATGCTAAATTATTAGGTTTTATTGCTTTATAGAAAGTTAGAGCTGATGAAATAACACTTCCTAAAGTATTTCCTGTTGTATTCCAAGCCGCATAACCGTAAAATTGTTTAAAATCTGTTTTACTTAAAAATTTATCAACAAAATTATTATCACTTCCGTTGGCATTGACAATATCGGCTATGCAGTAGGGTTTATCAGGAAGAATTAATTCTTTATTAAATAATTGAGAATTAATGTTCATAACTAATTCACCTTGAATATCACAAAAATTATTGACTAAAAGAATTAAATCAGCATTTTCTAAATTACTTATAATTCCCCCCGATAATTCAATTTGAGAATTAACTGATTCTGAAACTGAAATATCTTCATATCTGGAAATTTTATTAATACTGTCAGGTTGAGTAAAAATTGGTGCAATTTTTATTTTTTTATTAGAATTAATAGCTCTTGATAAAAGAGAAAGAGGAATTTCATCGGCTCCTGTTTTAATATATATATCTTTTTCTCCTTGTGAATATTCTTTCAATAAATTTGCTTCTTTAACATTTAATCCGTATTGAGCACAGTCATCTTTTGAAAATACGAGAGTATCAAATATTCCTTGTTTTTTAAGGTTAATATATAATTTATTTATTTCAAAATTACGATTTCTTGTATTAAGGTAATCATTTAAGATATTTTCCGGGACTCTTATTGAAGCACAGTTTGCGGCAACAAGACTGTCATTTTGACAAGTAACTTCTGTTTTATGAAGATTAAAAGAATAGTCAAAAATTTTGGTGCCGTATAGATTCCAATATTCTTTTTCTTCTTCATTAATGTTATTATTAGAAATGCGCATTATACTTGAAAAAGCGTATACTTTTGTATTCAAATTTTTTAATATTGAAATAAGTTTATTTACTCTTGACTTAATAACCTCAAAAGAATCCGGACTTCTTCTTGAAGGAATTAATCCTCCATAAGCGAGTGTATCAAGTGAAATAATAAGATAATCTATATTTTTTAAGTTTGAGAGCCAATCAAAAATTCTGTTAATATGTGCATTATTTTTTAAATCACCCAAAAATTTACGTTTTGGTAATAAAAGATTATATTCATCGTCTAAATTGGTAATTAACTTGGGAAGCTCATAGCATACACTTCTGTTATCAATAGGTATAAGAGCTATTGTTTTCATACTTCCGTCTCCAAGTTTTTAAGCATATTTTCAGTTAAATCGATAAGTTGTTTCTGTAAAAATAAAGGTTTTATTACCTTACAATTTTCACCGTATTTTAATAATCTTAAAAGAATGGAATCAAAATCTTCACCTTCATTGGATATAGTTAATTTTTCTCCGTTAAGTTCAAGAACTTTTTCATTAGGTCTTATACGATATGATTTTATAAGTCTTCCGTATATTTCAAATACGGTTGAATTTTTTATGTATACATTGGGAGACTTTTTAGATAATTGCTTCATTTCAATTACGGAATCTATACAAATTTTTCTGTTTTTAGCCCATGAAGAATTATAACAAGTTATATAAATTTTATTATTTTTTTCAGTTACATTTTTAATTTCTACAATGACAGTTTCATTGGGAGAATTATTCTTTTTTAAAGTAATACTTACAAGCTGCTCATCATTAATATAGTTTATAATTGTATTAATAATATTATTTTTAATATTTTCATTATAAAAAGCATTATTTTCTTTAATAATATTGTCAATAATTTGTTTAGTATTAATATTAATGTTCTTTTGAGCTTTTTTGAATACATTGTAAATAGCTTGTTCTTCTTTAATGTTATAAAGTTTATTAGCGTATTTTAATAACTTTAATACAATACTTTGTTCTTCCGAAGATAAATTAATATTTTCAAAAGAATTTGAAATTTTATAAACTCTTCCTTCTTTTTCAACGTGTATTCCGATAGCTTCTAAAGTATTGAAATATTTAATAAATGCTTCTTGAGTATAAACATTTTCAATATTCGATATGTTTTTAAGTTTATCAATTAATTCATGTTTAGTCACCTCATTTTCACGAAGTATTTTTAATACTTCAAGTATCCTTAAACCGGTATTATTGCTTTTATCTTGTTTGTGCATTATTTTCATACCTTTTTTGAATTAATTTAATTTTATTAATAAGTTTTTGTCTGAAAAAATCGGGCGAAATAATTTTGAAATTAGTACCCAGCTGAAGTATTCTTTGTATAAACCAAAATTCATTTGTGACATTTGCCTTAACAACAAAAGAATTTTCATTACTTTCCGTAATTTCCTCATAATCTTTTAACTCAAAATCTCTTAAAGGAATATTTGTTACTTTATAAAAAACATCATAAGAATTGTTAAAATCATATTTTTCAGCAATATTAACATATGTTACTTTTATTATATTGGATAAATTTAACATAGTATTTGTATGATACTTAAAAAGGTAACACCATAGGTAAATTCTTTTATTTTCATAAATAATTTTAAAAGGAAGAATATCAAGATTTTCTTCTCCGTTTTTTGAAGAATTATAAATAATACCTATTTTTTTACCTTGATATTTTGTATTAAAAAATTCATTCATAATATTTTCATCAATATTACCTAAAGGTTGAGTGTTATGAATTGTTTCAATTTGAATTGGATTTTTTGTTAAATTAATAAATTTATTAAAAAATGAATTAATTTTAATTATATATTGCCAGGGAGAGTCTTCTGCAAGTTTGTCTCTAAGCAAAATTAAAGCATTAAGCTCAAAGTCAGTTATAAATAATCCGAAAGGATGTGAAATAATTTCATACTTATAACCGTTATTTTTATTTGGTCGTTTAATAAGACAACCTGCTTGCTTTAAAGTATTTAAAGTAATTCTGAGAGTGTCTTTAGATAAAGATTTGTTAGTTACATTATTAGCTTTTAATAATTCTGTTAATTCATCGAGAGAGCATGGTTTATTAATTAATGCTTTGAGAATGATTAATGCTCTGTATCCTGTAGAACTTATCCAGAATTTTTTTTTCTTTTCTTTTAATGATTGAATTTTATCCATAAATTAATTTTAATTTAAAAACCCTGTATTAATAAATAATTTACAAATTATTGTTACTTAATATGAAGTCATATATAATAATTTAAGAGGGTAAAATGGTTAAAGAGTGGAATGAATATTTTCTTGAAATAGCAAAAACATGTGCATCAAGATCAAATTGTATAAGAGCACATGTCGGAGCGGTAATAGTGGGAGAAGATAAAAAAATTAAAGCAACGGGATATAATGGTACACCGTCTAAAGTTATTTCCTGTATGGAAATAGGTAAATGCTACAGAATAGAAAATAATATTGAATCAGGAACGAAGTATGAAACCTGCAGAAGTATACATGCCGAGCAAAATGCTATAATACAAGCCGGTCAAGACAGATGTAAAGATGCAACAATGTATATATATGGTCATAATTTTATATGCATCTTATGTAAAAGATTTATTGTACAAGCCGGAATAAAAGATGTATATTTAAGAAAAGATGACAATTCTCCTATAGAATATGTTTTGGTGGAAAATATAAAGAAAGAATTGTCAGATTATGTAAAGCAATACAGTTAAAGGAGTTAAGTATGGAATTAAAAGGTTCGAAGACAGAAAAGAATTTACAGGAAGCATTTTCAGGTGAATCACAAGCAAGAAATAAATATACTTATTACGCTGCACAAGCAAAAAAAGACGGATATGTACAAATAAGTAAATTTTTTGAAGAAACTGCAAATAATGAAAAAGAACATGCAAAAATTTGGTTTAAATTGTTGCATGGTGGTAGTGTAGGTTCTACTGAAAATAATTTAGAAGATGCAGCCGAAGGTGAAAATTACGAATGGACCGATATGTATGCTAAATTTGCAAAAGAAGCAAGAGAAGAAGGTTTTAATGATATTGCATTTCTATTTGAAAATGTTGCAAAAATAGAAAAAGAACATGAAGAAAGATACAGAAAATTGTTGGAAAATATCAAAACAGGCAAAGTATTTAAAAGAAATGAAGAAAAACAATGGGAATGTGCAAACTGCGGTTATTCATATAAATCAGATAGCGCATTGGAAGTATGTCCTGTCTGTGCTCATCCGAAAAGCTTTTTCTTTATAAAAGAAAATAACTATTAAAAGTAAAAAGATAGATATAAAAAACGGCCGGTTTTGTAATCGGTCGTTTTTTATTACCTACTTGACTGATAGTAACTCTAAATTGATAATATAAACTTATCAAGTAAAGGAGAATTGTATGAAAGTAATGTTATTGAACGGTTCACCGCATGAAAAAGGAAACACATATTTATCATTGAATGAAATAGCAAAAACCTTGGAAGAAGAAGGAATTGAATCGGAAATTTTTTATATTGGCAAGGAAATAATAGCATCTTGTATGGGATGCGGAGCATGTTCAAAAATAGGAAGATGTGTTTTTGATAAAGACAGAGTAAACGAATTTGTTGATAAAATGATTAATTGTGATGGACTGATTGTAGGTTCTCCCGTACATTATGCAGCTGCAACAGGAGCAATAACGTCATTTTTAGGCAGAGCATTTTTCTCAGGATGGCGGTCGGGAAAGAATCCGTTTAGATTAAAACCCGGAGCCTCAGTTGCAGTAGCAAGACGTGCAGGTACAACTGCAACTTTAGACCAGTTAAATAAATATTTTTCAATATCACAAATGCCTGTAATATCAGGAAGATATTGGAATGAAGTTCATGGTCAAATTGCGCCCCAAGTAAATGAAGATAAAGAAGGATTACAAAATTTAAGATATCTTGCAAGGAATATGGCATACTTCTTAAAATGCAAAGAAGCTGGTAAAAATGCAGGAATACTTCCTCCTATTGAAGAAGAAGTGGAATTTACAAATTTTATAAGGTAAAGGAATATAAATATGAATTTCAAATGGGTTTTATCTCTACTTATAATTTTTTCTGCAATTGTGCTAATAGGATGTAAGGTAATGGCGCAACAAGGTGTAAATGAGGAGAAAGCAAATATGAGCGACAAAAAAAGTTTAATTGTTTATTATTCATATTCAGGAAATACCGAAGCTTTAGCGAAACGGATTCAATTAAAAACCAAAGGAGATATTTTTAAAATAGAAACAATAGAACCATATCCTACAAGTTATAATGAAGTGGTAGAACAAGCTAAAAAAGAGAAGGCTTCTGATTTTAGACCAAAATTAAAATCTAAAGTGGAAAATATTAATGATTATGATGTAATTTATATAGGTACTCCGGTATGGTGGTATACAATGGCACCTGCGGTAAAATCATTTATAACAGAAAATGATATGAAGGGTAAAACAATTATTCCGTTTTGTACCCATGGAGGCGGAGGTGCTTCATCAACATTTACGGATATAGCAAAATTACTTCCGGAATCAACTGTAAAAAAAGGCTTTGTAGCATATGAAAATACTGCTTCTGATAATGATATTACAGAATGGTTAGAAAGTGTAAAATAATTAAATTATTATATCTTTTGAAAACGGTGTATTTTCTAATTTAACATCTATTTGTTCTTTAGTATATGGTGAAACACTTGTATATGATAAAAAATTTATTCTTGAAATGGGAATATTATATTTTGGATCTGTAAATTTACTGAAATTAATAATAATTCTTGAATCTGGTTTATCAAAATCACCGTTTTCAACTTGGTTTAAAAATATTTCTTCCGCTCGTAATTTAAGGGCATTAATTTCATCATCGGAATAAATCCCTTTATATAGTTCAAGTTCGTCATTAAGTTCATTATTAATTTGATGGAATAAATTAGCATCTTTTCCGCTAAAAATATAAGTATCACCAAAGGAGGAAACAAAATCAATAGCTTGACCGTCTTTAACAGTGTCTGTATCATTAAAAACTTTTTTAGCAAAATTACCTATAGCTTTATCTTTACTTGTCATATAGTTATCGGTATTTGCCATGTATGCTAAATAATTTGTATATTCGGGCGGAGCTATTACTTTTATTGCACGTCCAAAACTTACATTGTTAATTTTCATTTTTCTCCTTAATTTAAATTGATTGTTAACTGTTCGGATATATAAGGTGATTCGGATTTATAGATAGCAGAACTTATTATATTGGGGTTAGAGCCTGCCACTACATTTATTATTGAATTTTTTAAACTGCTATTACCGTTTTCAATCATTTTAATAAGTTGGTTTTCACTATGTTTAATAATGATATCATTTAAAGATTTAGCAAAATCATCAACATAATTTTGTTCATTAAACAAACATTCTTTTTTAACGTCTTTGCTTAATTCGTGTGCTTTTTCTGCTTCTTTACCGCTGAATATATAACAATCTCCGGAACTAAATTCATAAACTTTTGCTTTCGTTCGTTCAGAAGTTATATCATTGAAGATTTTTTTAGTGAAATCTTCAAGAGCCGAACTTTTATCACAATTACAATATGCACTACCCTTTTCAGTAGTATTGTTAGCATAGTTAGCTAAAAGACTAGCAAATTTCTTATTGTTATCTCCCGTAACTTTTATTGCTCTGCCAAAGCTAACATTATTATTTATTAACATACATTCCCTTTCAAAAAAATAAAATTGTACTCTAATTAGATAAAACACAAAAAAAATATTTTTGCACGTATAGTTTTATTAAATTTTTCAAGATAAAATGTTAATGGTATAATAAAATAGACCTAAATAGTAAATAGGAGATATAAAATGAGTGCATCAAGTCTCTTGATAGACAAAAGCAAATTGGATGAAATAATCCAAAGTTATGACGGTGAAAAGTCATATTTAATAGCAATGCTTCAAAAAGTACAGGAAATATATAAATATTTACCTGAAGAAGCAATGACATATATTGGTTCAAAAGTAGAGGGATTGTCACCGGCAACGGTATTTGGAGTAGCAACATTTTACGCACAGTTTTCATTAGAACCAAAAGGAAAATATGAAATAAAAGTATGTGACGGCACTGCATGCCACGTTAGAGGTTCAATGCCGGTGTTAGAAGCGGTAAAAAAGAAAATACAATTAAAAAACGGGAAAATGACAACGGATAACGGTATGTTTTCACTTGAAACAGTAAGCTGCTTAGGCGCTTGCAGTTTAGCTCCGGCTATGGTAATAAACGGTAAAATATATCCAAAAATGACGTCAGATGCCGTTGAAATTGTTATTGACACATTATTGAAAGAGAACGTGTAATATGGAAAAAGTAAAATTAACTATTGATATAAAACAAGAACAAGCGAAAGCACAGGAATTAATAAAGAAACAAGGAAGAAGAATACTTGTTTGTGCTTCAACCGGTTGTATCGCTAACGGTGCACTGGAATTAATTGAAGAATTTAAAAAACTCGGTGCGGATGCCGGCGTTTTAACAAATGACGTTAAAATGAGTGTTATACCTACAGGTTGTATAGGATTTTGCGAACAAGGTTGTTTAGTGGTTGTTCCGGATAGAAAATTGACTTACGTTCATGTCAAAAAAGAAGATGTAGCGGAAATTTATGAATCATTGAAAAATGATACTGTAGTTGAACGTTTGTTATATGTTGACCCTGCCCTAAACAAAAAAATTGTAAATAACGAAGAAATGAATTTTTACGCAAAACAAACAAGAACTGCAATGAAAAACTGCGGAATAATAAATCCCGAAAGTATAGATGAAGCAATAGCTATAGGTGCATATAGCGCTTTAGCAAAAGTTCTTGAAATCAATGACCAGGAATACGTAATAAAAGAAATAGAAGATTCAGGTCTAAGAGGTAGAGGCGGCGGTGGATTTGCTACCGGTAAAAAATGGAGAAGCGTATACAGACACCAAGGCGGGAAGTCTTATGTTATATGTAATGGTGACGAAGGAGACCCGGGTGCATTCATGGATAGAAGCGTTATGGAAGATGATCCCAATAAACTTCTTGAAGGTATGGCAATAGCTGCTTTTGCAGTTGGTGCAGATGAGGGTTACATTTACGTTAGAGCAGAATATCCGTTAGCTATAAAACGTTTAAAACTGGCTATTAAATCAGCTGAAGAAAGAAACCTTTTAGGTAAAAACATAATGGGAAGCAATTTCAGTTTCAATATACATATAAAAGAAGGAGCAGGAGCTTTTGTTTGCGGTGAATCCTCAGCATTAATTGCATCAATAGAAGGTGAAAGAGGAATGCCAAGACCAAAGAACATTCACATGGCTGAATGCGGATTATTTAAGCGCCCTACTCTTTTAAATAACGTTGAAACATTTGCTAATGTTCCGTTAATTATATTAAACGGTGCAAAATGGTTTGCTTCAATGGGTACAGAAACATCTAAAGGAACAAAAACATTTGCACTAACAGGTGAAGTTAACAATACCGGCTTAATAGAAGTACCTATGAATACCACATTAAGACAAATTGTATTTGATTTAGGCGGCGGAATAAGAAACGGAAAGAAATTTAAAGCCGTTCAGATAGGAGGACCCTCAGGCGGATGCTTAACTGAAGAACACTTAGATATGCCTATGGATTACGACCAGTTAACAAAAGTAGGAGCAATGGTAGGCTCAGGCGGTCTTGTTGTTATGAATGAAGATACCTGTATTGTAGAAGTTGCAAGATTCTTTATGAATTTTACCCGACATGAAAGTTGTGGTAAATGCACACCTTGCCGTGAAGGAACCAAGCAAATGCTAGCTATTTTGGAAAGAATAGTTAAAGGTCAAGGCAAAATGGAAGACCTTGATATGCTTGAAGAATTAGGACAGGTAATTAAAGCCGGTTCACTTTGCGGACTTGGCAAATCAGCACCAAATCCTGTTCTTTCCACATTAAAATATTTTAGAGATGAATATATTGCTCATATAAGAGACAAAAAGTGTCCTGCAGGCGTATGCACGGCATTAAAGCATTACGAAATTGAAACAGATAAGTGCAAGGGGTGTACAAAATGTGCTAGAAATTGTCCGGTTGGCGCTATTGAAGGCACTATAAAAGAACCGCATAAGATTAATCAAGACAAGTGTATTAAATGCGGAGCTTGCAAAGATAATTGTCCGTTTAAAGCAATAGTAACAAAATAATAAGGATAAAGGAAATGAGCGATAAAAAGACATTATTTATAAACAATACAGAAGTTGAATATACAGACGAAAAAACAGTACTCGAAGTTATTCGCAACAATGGATTTGACGTTCCTACATTCTGTCATCGACCCGATTTAACACAATTTGGTGCTTGCAGAATGTGTATAATAGAACAGGATGGTAAATATATTCAGGCATCTTGTACAATGCCTCCAAGAGAAGGTATCAGAATTGAAACAAACTCTGACAAAGTGCGCAAAATAAGAAAAACAATTCTTGAATTACTGCTTGCAAATCATAAAAGAGAATGTTTAACCTGTAATAAATCAGGTAACTGCGAGCTTCAAAAGTATGCTGCAGAATACGGAATTGACGAAATAAGATTCCCGAAACTTGAAGAAAAAGATTATCTTCCGGTTGACAATATGAATCCTTCATTAGTCCGTGACCCTTCTAAGTGTATACTTTGCGGCGCTTGCGTTAGAGCATGCTCAGAGTTCCAAGGTCATAGCGTTTTAGGGTTTGTAAACAGAGGCTCAAATACAAGAGTAGAACCTATGAACGGCAGATGTTTATCGCAGGTTGACTGCGTATTCTGCGGACAGTGTCAGGCAGTTTGCCCGACAGGAGCAATTTCAATTAAGTCTGCAATTGATGATGTTTGGAAGCAAATTAATAACCCTGAAAAGAAAGTTGTTGTTCAATTTGCGCCGTCAGTAAGAGTTGCCTTGGGTGAAGAATTTAATCTCGAACCCGGTGAAAATACAATCGGTAAAATCTATTCAGCAGCAAGAAGATTAGGTTTTGACTTAATCTTTGATACAAACTTTTCAGCAGATTTAACCATAACAGAAGAAGCTAACGAGTTTGTTGAAAGATTAACAAAGGGCGGAGTCCTTCCGATGTTTACATCATGCTGCCCTGCATGGGTAAGATATGTAGAAACACAACATCCGGATTTGATACAACATTTATCAAGCTGCAAATCTCCGCAAGGAATGCTTTCACCTGTTATGAAAGAATTTTTACCCAAATACTACGAAGGATATACAAAAGAAAATATAGTTGTAGTATCTGTAATGCCTTGTACCGCTAAAAAATATGAGGCAATAAGAGAACAGTTAATAGGTGAAACAGACTATGTATTAACAACTCAAGAATTTGCAAAAATGATTAAAGCTGCAGGTATTAACTTTAAAGCATTAAAAGAAGAACAGGCAAATTCACCATTTGGGCAGTATTCTGGTGCAGGAACTATATTTGGAGCATCAGGCGGAGTGGCAGAAGCTGCCGTAAGAACCGCATACTACTATGCAACGGGTGAAGAACTCTCTAACGTTGATGTAACTCCTTTAAGAGGTGTTGACGCAAATTCAAGAACAAAAGATACAATTATTGACATAAAAGGAAAACAAGTAAAAGTCAGAGTTGTGTCAACTTTAAAAGAAGCTGAAAAGTCTCTTAAAGAGCTAAAAGAAGGCAAAGCGGACTTCCATATAATGGAAGTAATGGCATGCCCTGGAGGATGCGTAAACGGCGGTGGACAACCTACAAGTTGTCTGGATGCAACAATAAAAGAAAAAAGAGCTCAAGGTTTGTATGAAGAAGATAAAAATCTTGAATACAGAAAATCACATACAAACCCCGACATTAAAAAATTGTATGCTGAATGTCTCGGCGGGAAACCCGGAAGTGAAATAGCACATCACTTATTACATACAACATATATGGATAGGTTCACAGGTTCATATAAAGATATTAAATAAAAAGAGGGCTTAATGCCCTCTTTTACTTGCAAATATTTTTTTGGAGAATAAAATATAAATAAGAACAATAGCGGTATCGTCTAGGGGTCAGGATAGCAGATTCTCATTCTGTTGACACGGGTTCAAATCCCGTTACCGCCGTTTAAATAAGTATTATTTCTTTTAAATTAAAATAATTGTAAAGAAAAAAATAGTCAAATTTAACTATTTTTAAGGTTTTTACTTGAAAAAGATTGTAAAAAATTTATAATAAAAGTAAATGAAAAGAGTAGCAATAAAATTTTTTATTATTTTTATAGCAACAATGTCTGTTGTGTTCTTTTCTTTGGTTTTTTTCCAAAAAAATCAAATGGATAAACAGAAGCAATTTATGATGCCAATGATGCCACCAATGGCAACTGAATCTTTTATGGAAGAACCTCCTTTTCCTCCGCCGATTAATCCTATGGATATGAAACAAAAAGAACCTCCATTTTACATTCCATTATTACTTTTATTTGGTTTGAGTTCTTTGTTTGTTTTTATTTTACTTAAATACATTGATAAAGAATTTATTACCCCTTTAAATATAATTGAAAATAAGCTTAAAGAAATAAAAAAAGGTTCTCTTGAAGTTGATTTTAAAACAACAAGTTCTAATAATACGGTACAAGATACATTTAATACTTTAAATGAAATGGTACAAGGTTTGAAAGAGAGAGAAAAGCTTCAGGATAATTTTATTCAAAATCTTACACATGATTTAAGAGCGCCAATTTTAGCGCAAGAAAGAGCTATATCCATTCTTATGAAAGAATTTAATAATCATGAACTTCTTGCAGGCATGAAAGAAAATAATGAAACTTATCTTGAAATGATAAACCTTATTATAGAAGCTTATAGAGATAAAGAAGTAAAAATTGATAAAATATTATTTAATTTTGTTAAAATGACAAATAATATTATAGACGCTTTAAGAGCGATATTAGCAGAAAAACACATTAATATAGAACAAAATATCCCGAATAATTTTAATATTTACGCAGACTATATATCTTTGAACAGAATAATAATGAACTTAATATCAAATGCAATAGATAATATACCTGATGGTAAAACAATAAAAATAACTGCAACACATGAAAAAGATTATTCAACAATTATTATAGAAGATAACGGACAAGGTATAAAGGCGGAATATTTAAATAAAATATTTGAAAAGTATACTACAGGAAGTTCCAAAAAAAGCGTTAAAGGTTTGGGGTTAAGTATCGTAAAAGAACTTGTTGTGAAAAACAACGGAGAAATTAATGTAGAAAGTGAAGAAAATTTATTCACTAAATTTATTATTAAATTACCAAATAAGGAAAATGTATGAATAAATATAATATATTAATAGTAGAAGATCACCCTTTTACAAAACAAACATTAGTATATGAATTAAAACAATGTGAGAATATAAATATATTAGGTGCATTAGAAAACGGAAAAGAAGCGGTGGATTTTGTTAAAACTCAAACACCTGATATTATTTTAATGGATATAGATATGCCTGTTATGAACGGTATCGATGCAACTTTAAATATAAAACAGTTTAATAATAATATTAAAGTTATTATTTTAACTGCTCATAATGAAAAAGAAAAAGTTTTATCGTCATTTCAGTCCGGTGCAAATGCATACTGTGTAAAAAATATTGATACTAAAGAATTATTAAGGATAATGGATATAGTTAGTGATGGCGGTATCTGGTTTGATACACAAATCGCACATTTTATTTTTGATATTCTAAAAAATATTGAAGAAAATAAACAGAATGAATTAAATAAAAAAGCAGAAGATTTTAATATAACAGAACGTGAACGGAATGTTATTAAATTAGTAGCTGATGGGTTATCAAATACAGAAATAGCAAATGAACTTGTAATTTCAACAAATACCGTTAAAAATCATATTGCAAGTATTATAAAAAAACTATCTGTAAAAGACAGAACACAGATTGCAATTTATGCATTAAAAAATAATATTTTAAGTTAGTTCTTAAGGACTATTATTTCTCTCTTAAAAAACACTTTTATATAAGTGTAGATATTAAGAGAGGAGAAATAAACAATATGTTTAACGTTAATTTATCATCAAATGCTTACCAAACAAAACAAGACCC
>CANQOM010000011.1 GCA_947625445.1 Candidatus Gastranaerophilales bacterium | reverse complement strand
TCCGAAAGTTCTTCTGCCTTAATCCCATAAATTTGTTTTTTCTGAAATTCATGTGCACCGGTATTAAATAAAGTGTAATCTCTTAATCTGTCAAAAAGGCTATATGAATTATTGTTTTCATTTTCATCATCATCCCAATATGAACGTTTAAACGAAGGTTGTGTAATTTTACTATTTTCTTTTTTTACAGAGTTTAAATTTTTATAAGTATTTGTATAACTATTTACGTAACTAATTTTCATAATTTATACCTTTTAAAAACATTTGCATATTTTGAAAACCGTGTAAAAATTTTAATTGCTAAATTTTTTAAAAATGTTAACTGTTTGAAAAAGGATTTATTTAATTGTAGAATTAACATATACATAATAAGAGGAACATAAATATGAAATTAATGGAAGGCAAAAAAGGCGTAATCTTCGGAGTTTCAAATACTCATGGTATAGCTTACGGTATAGCAAAACAACTTTTTGAAGCGGGCGCAGATATAGCATTCACATATGCAGGCGAAGTAATGGAAAAACGTGTTCGTCCTATTGCTGAGTCAATGAATGCAAAAGTTATAATGTCATGTGACGTGACAAAAGAAGAAGAAGTAAAAGCAGTATTTAATGAATTAGAAAAAGTATACGGCAAGATTGATTTTGTTGTACATGCCGTAGCATATGCTAACAGAGAAGACTTAACCGGTGAATTTGTTAATACTTCAAAAGCAGGCTGGGATTTAGCTATGGGCGTTAGTGCATATTCATTAGTATCTTTAGCAAGAAACGCACAACCTCTTATGAAAGACGGTGGTTCAATACTGGCATTAACATATTTAGGCGGAGAAAAAGTTGTTGCAAATTATAATATAATGGGTGTAGCAAAAGCTGCCCTTGAAGCATCAGCAAGATATTTAGCAGAAAATTTAGGTAAATATGGAATAAGAGTTAACTGTTTGTCATCAGGCGCAGTTAAAACTCTTGCAGCATCAGGAATTGACGGGTTTGGCAAAATGTTAAAAGCTGCAGTTGTCAAAGCTCCGTTAAAAAGAAATGTAACACTTGAAGACGACGGTAAAACTGCTTTATATCTCTTATCTGATTTATCATCAGGAGTTACAGGCGAAGTTATTCACGTTGATTGCGGTTGCCATTGTGTTTATGCTTCCGGGGAAGAAATGGAACTTGTTACAAGATAATAAATAAATTTAACATAGAAAAAGAAGGGGTATTATGCCCTTCTTTTTTTAACAATATTCTTTATTTAGGGAAATTATGAAAAAAGAAAAATCTGTATCAGTTAAATTTTTAAAAGAATTTAATTCAAATACAAAAAATAAACTTATAGAATATGAAATCATAAGACAGAAGTTTTTATTATATTTTGTGTTATCAATAATTCTAGTATTGTTAATATTATATGGCGCATATTATTTTGTAGCAAGTAATATTACTGCGTCAATGAATGATTTAACAAAAGTTATTATGATAATATTTATATTTTTTATAGGAGTACCCGGTTCCTTCCTGATAAACATTTTAATAATAAAAAAATACAAAACTACTATAAAGAAAAAAGTATTTCCTAAATTATTAAGCTTTTTAGGCGATTTTGAAATGTTAGATGCAAATAGAGGTAAAACAATTTTCTTCCCGGCTTTGGAACTTTTTGACAATTATAATCGTTATAAGCTTGATGACCGAATAAAAGGAGTATATAAAAATTTAGATGTAGATATCATGGAAATTAAATTAACATATGAAGAAAGTACAAGAAATTCTAAACATATACAAACAATATTTCAAGGAATATTAATACGAATAAATTGCATAAGGGATATAAAAAATTCTATAATAATAAAGCGAAATTTAGCAGATTTACTTAACAACAAAAATCGTGTAATACTTGAAGATCCGGAATTTGAAAAATTATTCGATGTATACTCCAATGATCAAGTAGAAGCAAGATATATCTTAACAACTAGTTTTATGCAAAGACTTAAAGATTTATCAAATAGAAAATTTGCAAAAAATTTAAGTATGTCATTTGAAAAAGGTTATATCAATATAGCAATTCCTTCTGCTAAAGACTGGTTTGAAGTACCGTTATTTAAAAATGCCTTAGATTTAAAAATTTATAGGGAAATATTAAGAGATATAGAAAATTTGTTATCAATAGTTGATATATTAAAATTAGATAAAAATATAGGCTTATAATAAAGTAGTTTATGATTATCAAACTATTCTTTTTTCTCTGAAATAATGCTATTATTGACATATCAAAAACACAGGGAGTAAGTATGGAAAAAAAAGAATCAGTTTCATCTAAATTTTTAAAACAATTTAATAATAGCAACAGAAGTTTTTTATCAGAAATAGAAAAAATGAGAAAAAAACATGTTATATATTGTATTTTAATTGCTACAATATTAATTTTAATACTTATCTTTATAACAATATATTTAGTAAAATCTAATGCTTCTAATACAGATAACCTTCAATGGCTATTTATCTTTTATATTTGTGTCCCCATTATTGTTTTTTATATAAGTTATCACTACAAAAAAGAAGCAAAAAAAAGAGTAATGCCATATATTTTATCTTGTTTGGGAGATATAAAAGCAGTAGAACCTAAAATAAGCCAAGATACTGATATTGGTTATATTAAACGTCTTATAATATTTAATAAATTTAACATATATGATTGTGATGATAAATTTATAGGAACTTACAATAATTTAGATATAGAAATAATGGAATTAAATTTAAGACGTGAAACAGGTTCAGGCAAATCAAGACATGTCGTAACTATATTTTCGGGAATTTTTATAAAAGCCCCTATTATAAAAAAATTTAGTAAATTTAACCGTATATTAATCAAAAGCGGCGGACATAGTGATTCAATCCTAAACAAAGAGATTCATCTTATACCGAATACCAGATCTGCACAAAATGAAGTAATTCTTGAAGATGTAGAATTTATGAATAAGTTTTCCGTATATTCAAATAACCAAATAGAAGCAAGATATATATTAACCCCATCATTTATGACAAGATTAAAAGAATTATTAAATAAAGATTTCGTTCTGGGGTTAAAAGTATCATTTGAAGAGGGATTTATTAATATAGCAGTAAGTTCCAATAAAGATTGGTTTGAGCTTCCATTTTTAAAACCTGCAACTGATATAAGAATATACAGACAATTTTTAAAAGAAATAGAAACAATATTGTCTGTAATAGATATACTCAAATTAAATCAAGATATCGGTTTGTAATAAAACAAATAGAAACGAGTGACTAATAAAAAAGTATAATTGCAAGAATTAAAAAAAGATGGTAGAATCAGAATCATATAAAGGAAAGTGAATGGAGGACAAAATGGCAAAAGAAGATAATTCATTCTGCTTAGGAGTCGGTATGGTATTAGGTGTAATTGGCGGTGTAATAGCAGCCGTATTATACGCTCCAAAGTCAGGAGAAGAAACAAGAAAGAACGTTGAAGACGTCATAGTAGATATGGCTCAAAAGTATACGCCTGAAATAAAACAAGCTAAAAGACAAGCCTTAAATTCTATAGACGTAATGAGATACAGACTGGAAGAACAATATAATAAAATAAATGAAACAATAAAAGCAAAACAAATAGCGAAGGCAAAAGAAAAAGAATCAAACGATTACGACGTAAATTAGGAGACAACAATGACTATTGTAGATTGGATTTTTGCTGTTCTGTTAATTGTAACTATTATAGTAATGATAGTATTAACAGTATATATTGTTAAATTTTTAAAGTCAGCAACAAAAACAATGACAAGTATACAAGAATTGACTGATATAGCAAAAGAAGGAGCTCAACCTGCGTTAAAAACAGTCAACAATATACTTGAAACAGTAAATAAAGTATCAAATGCAACAAATAACAATTATGAAATGGTAAAAAAAGTAATAACAACACTATTAGGCGGGGTATTTCTGGCTCTTGGCAGTGCAAAAGGAAGAAGTACCGGTTTTTTAGGCGGTTTGTTAAGCGGTTTAAGTTTATTTAGAAAAAAAGGAGATAAAAAATGTCGATAGGAAGATTCATAGTAGGCTTTGTAGTAGGAAGTGCAATTGGCGGCGTGATAGGACTTTTATTGGCACCCCAATCAGGTGAAGAAACACGTGAAAAACTTGCTGATAAATCAAAAGAAATATGTGAAAAAGCTCACAATGCCGTTTCGGAAATTCAATCTAAAGCAGACGGAATTGTATCTGATATGCAAGCTAAGGGTGATGAATTAATTGCTAAACTTCAAGAAGTAATAAATAAACAAAAAAATTCCGAAGGTTAATAGAGGGAGCTCAGTCATCCTTACTTTATTGCGGTGCTCTATTTTGTAACACCTTCAACATACGAGTAAGAATATACTTGGAGATTCTATTTTTCAATTAAAAAATCCGAAAAGCTTTTTTCGGATTTTTTAATTGAAATTATTTTTACTTCATAAGATAATATTCTTGTGTTAAATATAAAGAGGATTAGGAAATGGCTGAAACAATGACAAATGATTTAGTATTAAAAGTAGATATGCAAAATCTGTTAAAATACAGTCAAAACGCAAAAGTAGCAGTAGAAAGCATAAAATCCAGAGCAGGGAAAAAAGGTCAATTTTTAAATTGGATAAATTTTTTACCTCAAAATCAATTAAAATCACTTGATAACTTATATGAAATGGCGCAAGAAGCAAAAGATAATAAATACACAGATTTAGCCATTTTAGGTATCGGCGGTTCAAGACATACAACAGAATCTTTAATAAGAATGATAGGAAAAGAAGCAAATATTCATTTTTATTCATCAGTAGATTCTGAAAGTTTCAGAAGATTTATTAATACACTGGATTTATCAAAAACTCAATTTTTAGTAGTATCAAAATCAGGCGGAACAATAGAAACCACTGTAGCATATGAAAATGCAAAGAAAGTAATGCAGGAATATCTTGAAAGAGATGACGTATCAGATAGATTTATAGCCATGACCGATATGTCCGCAGAAAAAAGTAATTTAAGAAGAATGGTAAATGCAGGAGATATAAGATTGTCAGGATACGTTCATGATGACGTAGGAGGCAGATTCTCAATATTTGATGATGCTACAATTTTTACATTATTTTATGCCGGAGTTTCAAAAGAAGACGTAAAAGCAATGTTAGAATCATCATTGCAAGCTCAGGAAGAATTTTTAAATCCTGACATTACAAAAAATATCGCATTACAACAAGCAGCGTTTAATGTTCAATCTAAACTTGCAGGCAATCAAAAACATTTTATAGAATATTTTGGTGATGCATTTTCAGGTGCAACTTTATGGGAAAAACAACTTAAGAATGAATCATTAAAAGCAAGAATTTCTACTGATACAAATGTAGGTCCCGGATATTTACATTATAATGCTGAAGCTGATTTAGACAGTAATAATAAAGATTCTTTCTTTACTTTTGTATATGTAACACCACAGGAAAAAGTTACAAGTGCAGTTCTAACAGGAGTTATTAATGCATACTCAAATATGCACCCTGTTTCTGTTGTAGAATTAAAAGATTTATCTTTAACTACTCTTGCTAAATTCATAGAATTTAAACATTTTGAAACTTTATATACCGGAAATATCTTAAGACAAATAGAAGGAGAAGAAACTCCTCAAGATAGTGCATTCCCGGAAGTTCTTCAACCGAATGTTGAAATATACAAAAAAGAAGTAAGAAAAGCTATGGCTGAATAATAATAAACAATAAAATAAAAAGAGGAAACTTAAGTTTCCTCTTTTTATGTATATAATTTTAATTATAATTAAGCTAAACCTTTGAACTTCGGTGTCGCTCTGTCTATAGCTTGACCTTCTGCTTCTTCTACGGCTTCTAATTGTTTTTGTAAAGTTGTTACCTGAGTATCAAGTCTTTTTACTTCCATTTCAATTGCATTTTCTTTAATTGAAACTTGATATATTTGACGGTTAATATCATCAACTTCTCTTTCATACTCAAGTTCTTTTTGTTTAATTTGATTGTTAATAGAATCACGCCCGTCTGAACTTTGTGTATTACTTAGTTGTTCATATAACCCGGCAAGTTCTTGAGATTGAGAAACATTCATGCTGGTCAATTGTTGCTGCAAACTAAGTGTTTTTGTTGCAAGATTATACTGCTCGTTAGATCTCTGTGTTTGTTGCAGTTGAGCATTATTCAGTTCTCCGTCTAGTACCAGTTTCCTGGATGCAAATAATGCGTATCCCATTTTCTTGTCCTCGTATTTTTTGTCCTCTTATATTCATGAAAACTTTTTGAAATAAATTCATGCCATTCATGACTCATCATGTTAACAATTTGTTACAATTTATATTTATTTTGTATATACTTTTTCTAGAATCGTTATAATTACTATATTTCAGCGATAGTAAAAAATGAGCGAAAATATTACAAATCATGACTTTGAAGCCATTAATTTTTCCAAACATGAATAAGTTGAGCTAAAATCCGAATTTATCATATTTTTTTTTGCTACACAAATAACAGATATATATTTATTTATATTATTAATATTATTATTTTTAATAAACAATCTGAAGGATTCTCTCATAAGACGTTTAATTTTGTTTCTTACAACCGCCCTGTTTGAAATTTTTTTACTAACAACGAAAGCAAATTTAGTAGGAACAGAACAATCTTGTTTTTCTTTTCCAAAATAAATACAGACATTTTCGTCAGAAATAATATTATTCAAACGATAAGTTGCAATAAAAGCAGAATATTTTTTAAGTCTGTATTTTTTTTGAAGCATAATAAACCTAAAAAAGGGCTGATAAGCAGCCCTGATATTAATTATTTAGTACAAAAAATTTATGCACGTTCTTTAGCAGTAATAGCTAATTTATGACGACCTTTAGCTCTTCTTCTGTTAAGAACTTCTCTTCCGCCCGGTGTTGCCATACGTGCTCTGAAACCGCTTACATTTTGTCTTTTTCTTTTAGTGCCTTCCAGTGTACGTCTCATTGTTTTTCTCCTTGAATGTCATAGTTTTCATTGTATCATAATAAATAAGACATAAAGTAAAGTCAATTACAAAAAATAAAAGGTTAAATATTATGAACAAAATTGGATTTATAGGCGGCGGAAAGATGGCCGGTGCAATAATTAAAGGAATTATTAATTCTAAATGGGCAAAACATGATGAAATTATTGTTTCTGATAAAAATGAAACTGCACTAAACAATTTACAAAAATCATTTAAGGTTAATATTACAGATAATAATATTGAAGTTGTAAAGAATGCCAAAATTCTCCTATTTGCGGTAAAACCGTTTGTATTAAGAGATGTTTTAAGTGAAATTAAACAATATATAACAAACGAACATTTAATTTTATCAATAGCGGCAGGAATATCAATAAAGACAATAGAAGATATACTTCCAAATACATCAGTTATAAGAATAATGCCAAACACTCCTGCATTAGTTAATGAAGGAATGAGCGCTATCTGTAAAGGAAATTATACAAGTGAGGAACAAACAAACATCGCACTTGAAATATTTAAAAGCGTGGGTAAAGTTATAAAATCAGAAGAAAAATATATTGATATAATAACTGCAATATCCGGTTCAGGGCCTGCATTTTATTATTACATTATAGATGAAATAGCAAAAGCCGGAGAAAAATTAGGATTGGATTATGAAACTTGCTTAAAGTTATCAAGTCAAACTGCATACGGCTCAGCTAAAATGATTATGGAATCCGGAATTACTCCCGAGCAATTAATAATAAATGTAACAACTCCGGGAGGATGTACTGCGGTAGGAAATAATATTTTAAAAGAAAATAAGATTTCCGAAATACTTTTTGATACTATAGATAAAACAAGAAATAAAGCATATGAATTAGGGAAAAATTAATTATGAAAAGAAGAGCATTAATAAGTGTTTATAATAAAGATAAACTTGTAGAGTTTGCATCAGAACTTACAGAAAAATATAATTATGAAATTATAGCAACAGGTTCAACATATGATTTGCTAAAAGAAAATCATATTGAAGCTAAAGAAATATCGGAAATAACAGGGAAAAGGCAATTAATTAACGGCAAAGTTAAAACGCTATATCCTGACATCTTTGCAGGAATTTTAGCAGATTTAACCAATGAAAATGAAAAATCAGAAATTGAAAAAGAAACAATAAAACTTTTTGACATGGTAGTAGTTAATTTTTATCCGTTTGAAGAAACATCCAAAAAAGATGTTGAAGAAACAGAATTAATTAATACAATAGACATAGGCGGACCGTCAATGTTAAGAGCTGCAGCTAAAAATAACAAAAGGGTATTAGCAGTATCTTCACCAAGTCAATATAAAGAAGTCATTGAAGATTTAGCAGAACATAAAGGTGAAACCTCTTTAAAATTAAGAAGAGAATATGCATTAAAAGTTTTTGAAAAAACTTTGGATTTTGATTCTAAAATTTTAAATGCACTATCTGAAAGGTATGAAGAAGACACTAATAATTATTTTTCTTTAAATATAAAGAAAGGTAAAAATTTAAGATACGGAGAAAATCCGCACCAGAGTGCAGGATTGTATTATACAAATAATACAATAGATTATGAAATTTTAAACGGAAAAGAATTATCATATAATAACATTCTTGATTCATCAGCTTGCACTAATATATTAAGCGAATTTTATGATGTTTCGGGATGTGTAATAATAAAACACAATACTCCCTGCGGAGCAGCACTTGGGAAGGATATAGAAGAAGCTTGGGCAAAAGCACTTGATTGTGATCCCTTAAGTGCTTTTGGCGGTATTGTAGGCTTCACTAAACCTGTTAACGAAATTTTGGCAAAACAGTTAACTTCTATGTTTTTAGAAGTAATTATTGCGCCTGATTATGATGAAAACGCATTAACCATATTAAAAACCAAAAAAAATCTTAGAGTAATAAAATTGAATACTCCGCTTGAAGAATATAAAAATTATTTAAATGAAGAAATAAGAATAACTCCATACGGTACATTAGTTCAATCAACAGATAAAAAGGATTTGGATAAAGACAGTTTTAAAGTTGTAACAAAGACAAAACCGACACAAGAAATGATTGAAGATATGATATTTGCCTGGAAAATAGTAAAACATGCAAAATCAAATGCAATAGTAGTAGCAAAAGATTTCAAAGCAATAGGAATAGGTCAGGGACAAACAAGCCGTGTAGATGCATTTGAAATAGCACTAAACAAAGCATGCGATGGTTCAAAAGATGCAGTTGCAGCGTCAGATGGATTTTTCCCTGCAATAGATAACATACATGTTGCGGCACAAGGAAGAATTGCAGCAATTATCCAACCGGGCGGAAGCATTAAGGATGAAGAAGTTATTAAAACCGCAGATAAATATAATATAGCAATGATTACCACAGGTATAAGACATTTTAGACATTAATATGGAACAAGATATAAATAAAAAAGTTATTAAAACAGAGTCGCTGGGACATTTTGTAGTAGATGCTTATTCGGGTTTTTTAAATCCTATAATGCCGTTTATAGCTGCAAAAATTGGTATAACAATGGCAATAGCAACAGTTTTAATATCTGTTTCCAACTTAACATCTTCCTTATCACAACCTTTTTTCGGGTACATATCAGATAAATGGCAAAGAAGATTTTTTATTTTTTGGGGGCTTATTTTTGCTTCTGTTTTTCTTTCTTTCATAGGACTTGCTAATAATATATATATATTAATATTATGTCTAATTTTAGGACATATGGGTGTATCTTTTTTTCACCCTCAAGCTACGAGTATAGTTTCAAACTATTCAAAATGCAGTCAAAATAGCAAAGACATGAGTCTGTTTATAGCTATGGGAACTTTTGGTTTCTCTTTAGGACCTGTTATATCTTCAGGTATAACTGAACTATTCGGCTTGGAAAAACTTCCTTTTGCCTGTATATTCGGAATCTTAACTGCATTTATTTTGTTAAAAAATACACCTAAAATTAAAGATTCAGGCATCAAAAAAATTCAAATTTCTCTTATTGGCGCACTAAGTAAAATTTTTAGCAACAGACCTGTTTCTGTTCTTGTTGCAGCTTCAATTGTAAAATCTTTTGTAGTGTCATCTTTTTCAATAATTTTACCTTTTTATTGGAAATCAATAGGATATAACGTATCAAAAATAGGTTTGATTTTATTCATCTTTTTAATGGCAGGAGCTATAGGTGTAATTTCAAGTCCGTTATTTGAAAAAAGAATAGGAATAAAAAATGTATTTTATCTGTCTTTAATTACTGTTACTCCTTTAGGAATAATATTTTATATAACAGGCGCAAAAGGTATTATAGGATTAAGTGCTTTTATTTTAATAGGTTATGTAAGTTTTCTTGCAGTACCCGTAAATATGTCTTTAGCACAAAGATTAATGCCTGAATTTAAAAGTATGATTTCGGGATTTATAGGAGGATTCAGCTGGGGCGTTATAGGTTTAATTTTACCTTTAATAAGTTTACTATCTGAAAAAATAGGAATAACCAATATTTTATTAATTATTACATTTGTTCCATTAATATTTTCATATTGGATTAAATATCTTCCTGATGAAAATAAACTATAAAAAAACCGGAGTATTAAACTCCGGTTTTGATTTTTATTTTTATTCAAATTCTTCAGGCTCATACGAATCGGCTTCTTCATATCCGCCACCATCATCGTAGCTTTCGTCATAGCTGCCATCATCATAGCTTTCTGTGTAACTGCCGTCATCATAGTTTTCTTCGTAACCATAATCGTAGCTTTCGTCATAACTACCGTCATCATAGTTTTCTTCAACTTCAGGTTCTGTATATTCAGGTTCAATTGAAGCGGCTTCAACATCTTCTGCTGATGTATCAGCTTCATCTGATTGAGCAGTTGTATCAGCTTCATCAGGTAAAGTAGGTATTGGTTCTTGTTCAACATCATCACCCTCACCTGGTTCACATGGTTTATCCTCATCAGTTGACGGAGGAGTAGGATCGTCCTCAGGAGGTGTCGGATCGTCCTCAGGCGGTGTTGGATCGTCCTCAGGTGGAGTCGGATCGTCCTCAGGTGGAGTCGGATCGTCCTCAGGTGGTGTTGGATTATCAGGGTCTTCAGGATCCAAGTCGGGAGCCTGAGAAGGATCTCCACTCGGGGTGCCGTCAACGCCATCTTTACCGTCTTTGCCATCTTTACCATCAATGCCGTCTTTGCCATCCTTGCCATCCTTGCCATCAACGCCGTCTTTACCGTCCTTGCCGTCAACACCATCTCGACCATCGACACCGTCTCTGCCATTATGGCCATTTCTACCGTCTCTGCCATCAACACCATCTCGACCGTCTCTGCCATCAACACCATCTCGACCATCTTTACCGTCACGACCTTTTAAGGAGTCTAAGAAGTCTTGTTCGGTACCTTCATTGCCTTGATCTATCCATATATCATATGCTGATTTACCTCGAGAAGGTTTACCGGTATCTTCACCATTTATGTACCAATTCCCGTTATCACCGATTTCTACGTCATCCTTCCATCTATGATCGGTTTTTTGATTATTTTCATACCAGAAGCCGTCATCACCTTGTGTCCAACGAACAGGTCCATCGACATTTTCAGACATTGGAGGTAATATATCATCAGGTGAATTACATTCTATAACTACATCACATTTACCACCATTGTCACCACAGTCTGCTTGATATGAAAATTGTATGCATCCGCATCCTGAGTTATTACCACTATCATCAGGTTCTACATATTTACATTTACATTCAACAGTATTACCTGAGTCTGTAGTCACAGTCATAACAGATCCTTCTTCTGCAGCGGGAGCTGCTTCTTCTATAGCGGGAGCCGCTTCTTCTGCAGCAGGTTCTTCAACACCACCCCAATCAGGCAATATGACTTTTTCATCATCATAGAGTACGGCATTAGATCTTCCGGTTCCACCGACTTCTTTACGCCAGCCTCCATCTTCCGTTCCGTATATATTAGGGTTAGCATCCATTACTGCTTTTTCTAATGCATAGTACTCATCACTATACATCTCTATTCCCATTGCTTCTAAGTCATAACTGTTTTTGATTATCCTTGTTAAGCAATTATCAGAAGATTCTTCATTGCTCCAAGGTTCAACATTTACGTATTTATTACCGTCATCATCGGTTTTAATTCTATCATCCGCACGGAATACTACAGAATTACCTTGAACACTTCCAACATCTTGAGCCTCAGCAGTTTCTTCAGTTGCAGCAGCTTCTTCAGTAGGAGTAACAGGTGCTGCATCACTTACTGTCTCATCTGTATTCGCATCAGCAGTTTTCTCGGCAATTGTGTTTGCCAAAATTTTGTCAATAGCGAATGGACTTGAATTTTCATTCATTTCTTTTCTTGCAAGATAATCTCCGAAGAAAGTTCCGTCTCCCGGAGTAATTGTCTTTGCTGCCTCAGGTGTAGCACTAGGGGCAGGCGTAGCACTCGGAGCAGGTGTAGCACTAGGAGCAGGAGTTTTTGCACTTTCTTCTTCAAGTTTATCTAAAAATGCTTTTATATCTTCGGATTCAATAGTGTTTCCACCGCTAGTAAAACCATTTGCAAGTTCTAACAATTCATCTTCAGTCATTTTGGCAGTATCACCGTCAAATGCATTAACCAAATCATATATTTTGCCTAAATCTTCTTCTGTATAGGCATCATCACCATCTGTTTTTAATGCATTAATAAATCCGTCTCTTGTCGTTAAATCAGAATTAACACCGTCTTCATCATAAATACTGATGCCTTCACCTTCACCATTTTCATTAATCTCTTTTCCGTCTTCTGAATTTCCTTTGAGCTCAGAGATATTAATATTATTGCTCTGCAATAACTTTAATACATTGTTCAAGTCTAAAGTCATACTTAACACTCCTATATCTAATACTAAACTAATACATGTCGATATATCGGTATTTTTTTTTAAAACTTTAGTAAATTTGTTAAATTATTAATTTTTGTAAACTCAAATTAAATTAATATCAATTATATAAATTCAGGATTTTTAACAGTTATGCAATTTAATTAAAGAAGAAAGGTCAGAAAAAAATGCCGATAAATCCTACTCATTCAAGTAATTATAATTATTATTCAAATAATAATCAAAACTCTTCTAAAAAAACGAGTTATCATAAAACAAGACCAAATACAGATACATATGAATTTTCACACAAACCACCACAAAAGAAAAATAAACATGTATTGCCAAAAAAACTAACTGTTATATTGGCATCAATGGCAATAGGTGCAGGCGGACATGCCGTTGCAACAAGAGATAAAATTCCGTCTCCTGTCGTTATTCATTATAATGCTGCAGAAACACCTATTGAAAATGTTGCTGATATTTATGATACAGACGAAACAGCTATTTTAGCTTTTAATGATATCCAAGATGAAGATGAATTATATTCCAAAGAAAATTTAATTATTCCTTATTCATATGATACACTCGATGAAAAAATAGAAAATATACAGAAAAAATTATATAACTCTGATTTAACTTTGGAACAAAGAGAAGAATTAACAGATAAATATAAAGAATTGGCTCACACTAAATTTGTTCGTGAAAATATAGCCGAAACTTATACTGACGGAAAATTTATGTATTATGTTATAAAACCTGTTACTGAAGATACAACCTATGATGCTGCTAAATTATACTCTTTTGACAGTATTAATGTTGAAGATTTTAAACAAGTTTTTAATATAAAAGATAAAGCAATAAGAAAATATAATAATATTCATTTTACATATGAAAAAGACTCTTATGAAACAAGCGGAGGCTATAAAGACTATACAGGAGCATATTTAAAAGCAGGTGAAACAATAAAAGTACCCTTATCTGCCATAAAAGATTAAAAATTAATTGCCCCTTGTCTTAAGATTTTACAAGATTCAGAGTCAACCAATATAACGGTTGACTCTTTTCCTTCACAAGTATAACCTTCATCTTTAATAACAATATCCACCAAATCACCTATAGATTTACAAACTTCATCATATGTTTTTGAAGACGGTTCATTTGAAATATTAGCACTTGTTGTAGCCAGAACATGCCCCTCAATAAGTGAGCATATAGTTTTAAAACATTCATTGTCAGGCACTCTTATACCCACTGTATTTTTATAAGAAGTTATAAAATCTTTTGTTAAATCAGATTTTTGTAAAACTATTGTTAATGCTCCGGGAAAATATTCAGCAATATATTTTTTAGCCAAATCAGGTACTTCTTTAACATAAGGATATAAATATTTAGCTTCATTCGACATTAAAATCAAAGGTTTTGATTCATCTCTTCCTTTTATTTCATATATTTTTTTTACGGCTTTTTCACAATCCGGCAAACATCCGATACCCCACACAGTATCTGTTACAAAAGCTATAACTCCACCGGTTTTTAATATATTATTCAAATTTTCTTTTGATATTGTTTTTAATTCTTTCAATTAATTCTCCAACATATTCAATTTTAAATAATACCGAAAATAAAACATATGTAACCATACATAAAATAAACATACAAAGTGTTTTAATTGCAAGAAGAATCCAATTCCCTTCAGGAACAGACCAAAATATATATATTACAAAATTTATAGAGAATGCACAAATTGCCGCAAATAACATTTTAAACAAATTTTTAAAATATATCTTATAATCTAAGTTTATTCTTTTCAATAAAATCATACCGAGCAAACTTGCATTAAATAAAGTTACCAATGAAGTAGAAAGAGTAATTGCGGCAATACCTAAGTGTTTTATAAATAGAAAATTCAAGATAAATTTTAATATTATAGACGAAAAAGCCACTATAAAAGGTGTTTTCGAATCATTAAACGAATAAAAAATTCTGGTTATAGAATCTCTAAATACATATGGGATTATAGCAAAAGATAAAAATATGAGAGCCTGAGAAACCATATATGTAGCATTAGAATCAAATTGTCCTCTTTGAAAAACAAGTTGAATGACATCATAAGATAATAAAATGATTAAAAACAAAACAGGAATAGCCACAAAGTTTAATAGCCCGACTCCTTTATGAAAATAATATTTAACTTCATCAAATCTTTTTTCACCGACAAGCTTGGAAAAAATCGGAAATAAAGGAACCAAAAAGGCCGTAACCAATATACCTACCGGAAATTGAAAAATTCTGTTTGCATAACCAATTGAAGTCCAAGCACCTTCTCTCAGTTGTGAAGCAAAGAACATGTCTACATATACATATATTTGTCCGATAGTAGAACTTAAAGCAGCCGGAAATACAAGTTCAACCAAATTTTTAAATTCAGGATTATTTTTAAAATTAAAATTAGGTTTTATTTTGTATCCCAGTTTTCTTACCCCCGGAGCCTGTATCAAAAACTGTAATAAAGCTCCGATTGATGTTGCAACTGCAAGACATGTTCCTAATTTATCACCTCTTGATAATAACAATATAACTATAATAGTTAAACTAACCATTACAGGTGAAATATTAGGAAGCAAAAAATTTCTGTATGTAACTAAAAGTCCGTAATATATACCAATAATTCCGCCTATTAATATAACAGGTGTCATTATTCTCAAATGTCCTGAGGCAAGTGTAACCAGTTCAGAATTATTACTATGAATAATAAATCCCATAATATCTTCAGAAAATATAAATACTAATATTGATAAAAATGCAAAAAACAAAAACGATGCAGTTAAAAATGTATTAAATAATTTATTAACCTTTTCAGGAGGCATCTTATCATCAGGATTAACTAATTTTGCGAAGACACTCACTGTTGCACTATGAAACGGCCCGCCTACTCCTCCTATTAATATTATCGCTAGTGATGGTATTTGATATGCATAAAAATATGCATCAGAAACCAATCCGGCTCCATAATAATTTGCAATTATTATATCTCTCAAAAAACCCACAAATTTTGAAATTATTGTAACAAATGCTATCAGCCATGCCGCTTTTAATAATGAAGAATCCCTACCCATCTTGTGCCTCTTTTACTATTACAGAAACACTAAAATAGTCATTATAATCAGCACTCTCATCTGTTACAAGAAATCCGACCGTATTTAATCCTTTGTGTACATATCTGGAAATATCAATTTTATTTTGTTTATTTTTTAATTTTGCATCCATCTCTCTTTGATTTATATATATTTTTACATCTTTTATTTTATCTTGATTATCAATAATTAAACTGATTTCCTTTTTTTTATTAACAAAGAAGGTTTGTTCAACAACTTTATTATTACCTCTTACTTTCATGGGAATAGTGGAAAGTCTAATACCTTTATAATAATGCTGAAGAATTTCATCATAACTGTAACCTAAAGAAGCCATTTTCCCAGCACCCCATTGGCTTAAACCAACACCATGCCCGAAGCCTCCCCCTGAAAATTTGTAAACAGGATTATCAGAATCTATTTTGGTTATTACAAAATTAGCACTGGGTAGAGAAATACCGTCCTTTTGAAAACATCTTCTTATTACAAGCTCTTTCATTACAATAAAGCTATTTTTATCAGTATTTATTTCAAGCTTTATAATTTTACCTGATTCACCTCTTCTTAAAACATTTATGGATTGTAACTTGCCAAAATCATCAGAATTTTTAAGTTCAGGAGAAACGAATCCTGTTTTTGATTGAGAAACAAGTGTTTTAGATAAAACTTTTTCAAGTTCATCAATTGTCCACTCTTTAGACCACCTGTAATACGGTGAATTATCATCAAATGATTCAGGTTTTGTCGTATAAAATTCTTCCGCTTTTTTTTCCGACTCTAAAGAATCAAATTTTTTATTATCAGGTACTGCAGTTAAATAATATAAATCCTTTGAAGGAAACTCTCTTGTTTTTGGGTCTGAGAATGCATACTTATAACTTTCTGTATAACCGCCGGCAGTTGAACTGTAAAGAGCAAGAATAGGGTTATCATCTCTGT
Source organism: Candidatus Gastranaerophilales bacterium (assembly GCA_947625445.1). Lineage (GTDB taxonomy): Bacteria > Cyanobacteriota > Vampirovibrionia > Gastranaerophilales > Gastranaerophilaceae > Avigastranaerophilus. The sequence goes on along the minus strand of CANQOM010000011.1, from coordinate 4,071 downwards.
CCAATGCAATAATTCCGTTTGTTTCTTCTATTGCTCTATCAGATAGCTCATTTTCCGTATTTGCACCAAAATACACCTGACAAGCAACGGAATCACATAAATCAAATTCTTTATATGCCTTTATTCTTGGACTTACAGCATAATTTCTTGCTGCAACAGTTTGTGCTTTTAATGCCTCTAATCCAAACCTTACAGGCATTTCATTCGGCACAACACCTCTTAAATAATTTTTTAAGCTCAATACATTTACGAGTGCGAATTTTGAATTATCTTTATTACTCTGTGTCAGTTCAATATAACCTCTGTAAAGAGCCTGTTTTCCTTTGCGTTTTAAATTATTTATAGAAATAAAACAATTTTCTTTGGGTTTTACATACAACGGACTTGATATGTTTTTTGCTGAAAGCTCATTATCAAGATATACACTGAACTTATTATTTTCCATTACAACTTTTACAAGTTTAATATTATTTTCAACAGGTATTGTATACCCTGTTGAAGGATCCATGATAATTATTTCCTGAGGATTATTAAATTCTATTGAATCAAATAAATAATTTTGGAATTTTGTATCACTTATTCCCACACGAACAGGAATATAATTATCCCCAGCCTCAGACGGACATATCCCGATAATTAACATAATAGCTACTATAAAAAATATCTTCAATCTTTTTAACATAATTATAAAATTATTATAGACAAACAATAATTAAAGGTAAATATATTTTATTTATTGTATAATTAACTTATGAGTTTAAATTCAACACCAACATCAGAAAGAGTTCAAATAGGTATTTTCGGGCTTCGAAATAGCGGAAAATCAAGTCTTGTTAATGCTATAACAAATCAAAATTTATCAATTGTTTCCGAAGTTAAAGGAACAACTACCGACCCCGTATATAAGTCAATGGAATTACTTCCTATAGGTCCTGTGACAATTATAGACACTCCGGGAATTGATGACGAGGGTGAATTAGGAGCTTTAAGAGTAGAAAAAACAAAACAAGTTCTTCACAAAACTGATATTGCTATTCTTGTTACCGTTGCCGGTAAAGAATTAAACCTATTAGAGAAAAATCTCATCTCTCTATTTAAAGCATCAGGCGTTAAATATATTATTGTTTTTAATAAGTCAGATTTATTAAATCAATTTCCTGAATCTGATATTAAAAATAATGCAATATATGTCAGTGCAAAAGAAAACAAAAATATTTATGAACTGAAACAACTTATAGCAATGACTTATGAAGATGACGATAAAAAAGAAAAACTGATTAGTGATGTTGTTAATAAAAATGATATTGTAATTCTTGTTACCCCTATTGATTCAGCAGCACCAAAAGGAAGAATTATACTTCCTCAGCAGCAAGTATTAAGAGATTTACTTGATTCGTCTGCGATATCACTTGTAGTCAAAGAATTTGAATTAAACCAAGCACTTCAATCCTTAAAGAATAAACCCAAATTAGTTATTACTGATTCTCAGGCTTTTAAATATGTAATGAATATAGTTCCCGAAGATATACTTTTAACTTCTTTTTCAATACTCTTTGCAAGATATAAAGGAGTTTTAAATACCGCAGTTAAAGGTGTAAAAATGCTTGAAAAATTAAATGATAACGATACATTACTTATATCTGAAGGTTGTACTCATCACAGACAATGTGATGATATAGGTACAGTTAAACTCCCAAATTGGATTCAAAACTATACAAACAAAAAATTAAATTTTAAATTCACCTCAGGAGGAAGTTTCCCTGAAGATTTAAGCGAATATAAAATGATAATACACTGCGGCTCTTGTATGCTAAAAGATAGAGAAGTTATCTACAGATATAAACTGGCTGAAGGACAAAATATACCTATAACTAATTACGGTATCACAATTGCTTATATTAACGGAATATTAAAAAGAAGTTTAAAAATCTTTCCTGATTTATATAATCAACTTTAGTTTGTTTGAGTAAATTTTCAGGCAGCATATAAGGTATTACAAAGCGAAGCATTATAGCGCAGTGAAGATGACTGAACCTGTATTTTAAAGGAAGGTTGTGAAAAAAGATTAAATTATAATGTTTTCAAGCAGGTTGACAAGTTCCGGATCCCATTTAAACCCTGATTCAGACTTAATTATTTCAAGTGCCTTTTCTTTTGACATTGCATCTCTATATGCTCTTTTTGATGTTAAAGCACTATAAGCATCTGAAATTGCAATAATTCTGGACCCTAAAGGAATAGAATAACCTTTCAAACCTTCAGGTTCTCCTGAACCATCCCAATATTCTTTATGATAATTTATATACGGAACAACCTCTGAGAGAAAATTTATACTCATTAATATACTTACACCTACATTAGGATGATTTTGAAGTTTTTCCCAATCTTCTTCAGATAATTTCTCTTTTTTATTAAATAATTCTTCAGGTAAAGTTATTTTACCTATATTTCTTAAAAGAGCCGCATAATATATTAAATCTTTTGTTTTTTCATTTAAACCTAAAACTGTAGAAATTTCTTTAGCCAAATCCGCAGCTTCAATAGAATAGTTATTTTTCATATTAGCTTTAGCATCTACCGCTTTTGCAAGATTTTCAACAAATAATTGTTGTTCCAAACTTAAATCTCCAATTAATGCAGTTAATTCAGCACGTATATTTTGAAGGTGAGTTATTGTTACTCCTTCTGTATTTATCATTTCATCTGTTTCTTCAGCCAATTTTTTTAATGACATTGAAGTTGCAAATAATTTTGCAGTGACATTTAATAATTCCATAAACTCTTTTGAAAGTACTTTTTCAGAGTAATTTTCAACAACAATAACTCCTACTTTTTCCATGTTATTATACATTGGAACTGCCAAATAATATTGAACTTTATCTTCATTTAATAATAAATTTGGCTTAAAAACATTAGCATTCTTGCAATTTTCTACTTCTACATTTCTGTTAAATCTGTATGAATCAGCCACATAATCAGTATCATTAAAAGAAAGCCCTATATCGAAAGAAGAAACACCTTCATTCAGCTTAACAGAAGTACCAACTAATAATAAATCATATTCTTTTGGATTTTGTCCCATTGCATTTTCTTTTGATAAGTATACATGACAAGCATCTATCTCAAGCATTTGTTTGATAGTTTTTGCAATCGCATTATAAATAATATATTCTTCTCTACCGCTGAATCCAAGTAATTTTAACGTATTATCAATAGAATAAATTGATATTAATTCTTTTAATTGTTTTTTTAAGCTTTCCAATTTATCAACTTTATTTTTGCTGATTTTTTGAACAAGTTCATCAGAAATCAAATGTTCTGAAATAAAATCACCAAGATTTAAAGCAAAAATTTCTTCTAATGGGTCATTTTCCAATGAGATTTCACTTCTTGAAAAAACCGAAACACCTTTTTTCTCTTTCTTTTCCTCTGTCATTAGATTTCCTATCTATATTTTAGATAATTGTCTTTAACTATACTACCATTATATTTTAGATTACAATTTTATGCAAAATTTTATAATATTATTATCGGCAATTATAACTTAAACTTTAGTGTTTTTTACAAAATTTCATATTTATGGATGAGAAAAAATGAATTTTCTCAATTTTTAGAAGGGTTTTGACAATAAAATATTATTAAGCAATAAACCTAAATTGGCAATTGAATAATATTTGTAGTAAAATAATAAATGAATAGCAGATTGGGGTTAGGATATGGCAACAGAAACAAACAATTATGATGCAAGTAATATAAGAGTACTGGAAGGCTTAGAAGCAGTTAGATTAAGACCTGGAATGTATATAGGGTCAACAAGTCAAAGAGGATTGCATCATTGTGTATATGAAATTGTTGATAATTCAATAGATGAATCACTTGCAGGATATTGTAAGCACATAAAAGTAACAATAAACCAAGATGAAAGCGTAACAGTTGAAGATGACGGACGTGGTATTCCGGTTGATATAAAACCCGAAAGCGGTAAATCCGCATTGGAAATTGTACACACAGTACTTCATGCCGGAGGGAAATTCGGAGACGGCGGATATAAAGTATCAGGAGGACTACACG
>CANQOM010000010.1 GCA_947625445.1 Candidatus Gastranaerophilales bacterium | reverse complement strand
GGCAGATTTAATGTTCTCAATTGTAGGTAAATAACAGGAGTAAATAATGACTATACATAATTCGGCAATAATATCAAATAATTCAATAATACCTGCAAGCTGCGAAATAGGACCAAACGTTATAATTGGTGAAAACGTAGTATTAGGTGAAAATGTAAAAATAATAGCAAATGCATATTTAGAAAACTGTGAAATAGGCGAAGGAACCACAATTTATCCTTTTGCAAGTTTAGGTACCGTTCCGCAAGATTTAAGCTATAAAGGTCAAAAAACAAAAGCAGTTATCGGAAAAAACTGCATAATAAAAGAATATGTAACTATAAACCGTGCCGCAGGTGAAGACGGTGCTATAACAAAAGTAGGTGATAAATGTTTATTTATGGCATCAAGTCATGTTGCCCACAATTGTGTCGTCGAAGACGAAGCAATATTTGCAAATCTTGCTACAATAGGCGGTCATGTTCATGTAGGTAAAGGAGCTTTCTTAGGCGGAATGACAGTATTCCATCAAAATATAAGAATAGGTGAATATGTAATAATTTCAGGCTTTTCTGCAGCAAGAATGGATATTCCTCCTTTTGCAAAAGCAGCAAGTGCTCCGGCAGTTCTGCACGGACCTAATGTTATTGGGTTAAAGAGAAGAGGTTTTTCTTCCGAAGAAATTAAAAATATAAGAGAAGCCTACAGATTAATAGAGGCAAGAAAAACAACACTGTCAAATGTTGTTAAAGAATTGGAAGAAATGTTCCCAAATGACAAAAATATACTAAGATTAACAGAATTTATTAAAACATCTAAACGAGGAATTTACTTGGGTAGATTAAATGCTTTAAATAATGATGAGGTCTAAAAATGAACAATTTATGGGAAAAATATGCAAAAGTTCTTGTTGACTATTCGGTAAAGGTTCAAAAGGGTGAATTAACAATAATCAGAACAGATTCATACCAGTCACAACCTTTAGTGAAAGAAATATACAGACAAGTGCTTTTGAAAGGTGCTTATCCGGTTGTAAGAATGGGTGTTGAAGGTTTAAACGAAGTGTTTATTAAAAATGCCTCGGACGAGCAATTAGAATATATAGACCCTATGACAGAAATTGAATATGATAAAGCTAAAAATCTGATCTCAATAGGAGCTCCCTTTAATGTTAAAAATATGGCAAGATGCGATTCCAAAAAGATGGCAAAACGCTCAGGAGCAATGAAACATTTAAGCGAGAAAATGTTAAAACGCTCAGCTGAAGGTGATTTAAAATGGGTAATAGCAGATTTTCCGACTCAAGCATTAGCTCAAGAGGCAAAAATGTCATTGGATGAATACAGTGAATTTTTAATAAAAGCTTGTTGGCTTCATATTGACGACCCGGTAAAAAAATGGCAAGAGATAGGTGAAAAACAACAAAAAATAGCTGATTATTTGAACAAAATATCTAAAATCCGTATAACAGGAGAAAAAACTGATATAACATTTAACGTATCAGGTAGAATATGGAAAAGCTGCGCAGGTGAATGTAATTTCCCCGACGGTGAAGTTTATACATCTCCCGTTGAAGATAGTGCAAATGGTCAAATATACTTTGATTTTCCTCAAATTTACCACGGAAACGAAGCTCAAAAAGTTCTACTAACCCTTAAAGACGGTAAAGTTATTGATGCTAAAGCTGAAAAGGGTGAAGACTTCTTAAATAACATGCTTGATATGGATGAAGGTTCAAGATTTGTTGGTGAAATTGCAATCGGAACTAACGAAATGATTCAAGATGTAACAGGCAATATACTTTTTGATGAAAAAATCGGAGGTTCAATCCATATGGCAGTAGGAGCATCATATCCGGATACCGGAGGAAAAAATGTTTCAGGACTTCATTGGGATTTAATAAAAAATATGAAAAACGGCGGTAAAATCTATGCCGATGATATTTTAATTTATGAAAACGGTAAATTTTTAATATAATTTTGTAATATATCTTAAAATATCTTATTTTTTTATATTCTTGACTAATTTTTTTGTTTTTTTATAATTATATAAGATTGTGATTGTTCACATGAAGGATTTATTACTTTTGTAAAACTTCCTTCATGTGCTTTTTTTAATTAAGCTAGTGTCGCAAAATTTAAGGATTAACAATGGAGAATAAAAAAACAATCTGTATATACTGTTCATCAAGCAATTATCTTCCGGAAAAATATTATAAATTTGCACAAGAGTTAGGAACTAGTATAGGAACCAACGGATACAATATGGTATATGGCGGAACAACAGTCGGAATGATGGGAGTTATTGCAGATAATGCTTTAAAAACCGGTGCTGAAGTTACAGGTGTTATTCCAGAGCGTATTGCTTCTTTCGGACTTGAAAATCATAAACTTGCCAAAATCATCATTACTAAAGATATGAGAGAAAGAAAAGCAACAATGGAAAAATATGCTGATATATTTGTTGCGGCACCGGGTGGTTTTGGTACTTTTGAAGAAATTTTTGAAATAATCGTTGCAAAACAACTTGGTTATCATGATAAACCTATTATTTTCTTTAATTTTGACGGATATTATAATAATCTTTTCTCTATGTTTAAAACAATATATGATAATAACTTTGCAAAAGAAGAAACAAAGTCACTATACTGTATTGTAAATACTATTGATGAAATGTATAAATACATAAATTCTTACGTTCCTAAAGAATTTGTATTTAAGTACTAATTTTTTCTAACAAATCATTATAAACATCAACTGTCTGTTTACATATAGGAAGTTCACGTTTTAAAAGACTTTTAATAGTTATTTTGAAACTTTTTAACATTGTTTTATCAAGGTTATGAGTTTCATTTAAAACCTTTTCTATTTTTTCTCTAAATTCAAATTCTCTTGTTCTGTGTTCTATTTTATCGGCAATAAATATAATTTTTTCAAAATCAGACATATTTCTTTTACCGATAGTATGCCATCTTATAGCTGATAATATTTCTTCATCAACAACACCGTAATTATGTTTTGCAATATAAGCTCCAACGGGGGCATGCCAGGTTTTTGCACTTAATTTTTCACATTCTTCAAACTCTAATTTTGATTTTTCCAATTCTTCTTTACTAAGACATTTGGCACAATCATGCAATAAACCTGCAATTTGTGCTTTATCAACATCACAATTAAAGCTTTTTGCCAACTCCATTGCCATTTCCATTGTACCTATCGAATGAAGATATCTTTCTTCCGACAAACAACTTTTTAAGTTTTCTTTTATTTCTTCTAAACTATATTTTGTATACATTATTTTGTTTTATATATTCTGCAACTTTTAATGGTACTATATCACAAATATCTTTATTTTGTCTTATTTTTTCACGAACTTCACTTGAAGATATATCACAAAAAGGTAAATCCATTAAAGTATAATCATAACCTTGTTTTTTTAATTCTATAAAAGGCGATTCATCAAAATTATTTTCTCTTTTTAATAAAATAAAATGTATAAGAGATTTTAAATCATCCGTTTTATACCACGAACGTATTTGAATAAAAGCGTCTGTTCCTATAATAAAATTTATTTTTTCTTTTGGTTTAAGAATATCATAAATCTGAACAATTGTATCATAGGTATATGAAGGTTTATTTCTGGTATATTCAATAGCAGAAACATCAAAAAAAGGATAATCTTTTATAGCAAGTTCAACCATATTAAGTCTGTGAATAGCATTATCCATATCAAAATTTTTTAAATCTTTATGCGGAGGTTTAAAAGCCGGAATAAAAACCACTCGTTCACAATTAAGTTTTTCATGGACATACTTAGCCGCTTCAATATGGGCATTATGAATAGGATTAAAACTTCCGGCGTAAATACATTCTGTCATTATTTAACCTTGTTTGGCGAAAATAAACTCTTTAGCAGCTGATAAAATTTTAGTTAAAAAGATTTTATAATCTTTTCTGTTTGCTTGACCTGATAATACAATATCAGCAAGTTTTCTTGAAGGACGAATATATATTTTGGCTTTTTCTGATGCATTTTCATAGATTGATTTTGCAGATTCTCCCAATCCTCTTTCATTTGCTCTGATAAAAAATCTTTCTCTTTGAATTTCACTATCAATATCAACGTAAATTTTAAAATCAAATGCATCTCTTATTTTGTCTGTCAGAGTAAACAAACCTTCAGATATAATAACTCTTGAAGGATGAGCAGGAATGCAATTATCAACTCTGATTGTAGTTCCTGACATATCATATTTAGGAAGCATAACAGATTGACCTGATAACAATTTTAGGATATGTTCTTTCATTAAACTAAGTTCAAGAGCTTCAGGCACATCAAAATCGTAATTTTTAGCAAATTCAGCCATTGAACCTGCTTTTCTCACCTCTTCGGAACGGTCATAATAGTAATCATCAGTATTTACTCTTGTAATAAGCTTTCCAAGATTAAATAATTCCGAAAAAACTTCTATAGTATCAATAATATCATAAGTAACAGTTGATTTACCGCTTGCAGTTTCTCCCGCTATTCCAACTGATGCACATCTTTTGATTTTACCGGTTATAAACTCTGCCATTTTGTGAATTACTTGCGGTTTATAGCTTATTACTACAGGGTTTAACGATTTTGTTTCTTCATCAAATATTTTAAATAATTTTAATTCCACTTCGTTTATATCATTTGGGATTGATGAATATTTATTATAATAAGTTGATTTCTTTTCAATACTTCGACTTAGTGTATTTGTCACAGTATATTTCCTTTATTTAATCTAGTGTTTAATATACCATTACAAAATTCAAAACAAAATATTTTTCGTCAGTTTGTAACAAATATATTTATCAAAATTTACAAACATTAGTTTAATTGACAAAATACTCAAAATAATTATGATAATAATATAAGGAGAAAATCAGAGCATGAGATTAGCTGATAAACTAAAATTATTTGAAAAACAAATGGTTTTTATGAAGTGGGGTTCTTCCGAAGGTTATGGAAGAATTAACTATGTTGGCTTTGATTTTCTTGAATTTGAAATATTTGATACTGATGTACTTGAATATACAGACAAAATAATTATAAATGTTCAATTAATTCTTGAAGTTGTTATAAAAGGTTCCGATATATCAAGAATTTTAGCTGAATACTCAGCATCTTTACCAGAACATAATAAAGAAACAGAAATTTAATTCGGTGTCAAAAATCTTTATTCGGAAAACAGAAAAATTATTAATTTGTTTCTTTTAAATTTGGAAACATATTTAAAGAACCGTCATCATTACGCCAATTAAACCAACCGACTTTTGCCTGTTTTGTTATATCATTTACAACTGCCAAAAGCCAGTTACCTCTTATTACTGTAAAATTAATAAATTTTGGATATGTCAACTCTTCAAGAATTTGAGAAGATTTATCTTCTTTAGAATATAAATTTTTAGTTTCTTTGGGTACATCACCAAAAATTCTTACTCCGTACATCTTTCCATATCTATAAAATAAATCTTTATATGTCATAAATGAATTTTCATCTTCTGTATAAACCCAACCTGTTTCTCCGGTTGATTGATTTATAAAAACACAATACCAGTTATTCCCGGGATTCAAATCAACTGTAAGTAATGCTACATTATTAGAAGGAACATACGCTACATATGATATTTTTCTCATATCTAAAGTGTTTACTATTGCAGATTTTTTTATACTTTCATAATTTACTTCACGAATAACGGTAGAGTCAAAGTAGGGATATTTATAAACTTTATAATTTTTAGGTAAATTTAACACCCCAATACCATAATGTTTTATACTCTTTGAACTTAAGGGTATAATATCTGCCTTAGCCGGCAGAATAAATATAAATAATATAAAAAATACTAATAATAAAATAAATCTTTTCATAATATTCACATTATATCAAAGCTATAAATAATGTCTATGTTTATTTCCTATATTCAACAAGTTATTCAATTTTTAAATCCTGAGTTTTAGATTGGATTTTTTCCAAAGCTTTATCAATAAACTCATCAACAGAGAGTTTACCGGCTTCACCTATACCTCTTATTCTTATTGAAACTTTATTTTCTTCAATTTCTTTGTCACCTACAACAAGTACATAAGGAATTTTATGACCTTGAAGCGCATCACGAATTTTATAACCCATGCTTTCTGAACGGTCATCTAAAGTTACTCTTATACCAGAATTAAATAACTTATCATATACTTGTTTAGCATAATCATTATGACGCTCCGCAATAGGAACAACACAAACCTGTTGAGGTGCAAGCCACATAGGAAATGCTCCCGCAAAGTGTTCTATTAAAATACCGTGGAATCGTTCCATAGAACCAAAAATAACTCTATGAAGCATTACGGGAGTTTTCAATTGACCATCTTTATCCTGATATTTTATTTCAAACCTTTCAGGCAAGTTGAAATCTAATTGAATAGTGGCACATTGCCATGTTCTTCCTATCGCATCCTTTACTTTAAAATCAATTTTTGGTCCATAGAATGCACCGTCTCCTTCATTGATTTCGTATTTCATTCCACGTTTATCCATAGCTTCTTTCAAGCCTGCTTCCGCTAATTCCCAATTTTTAATATCTCCTACATAGCTATCGGGGCGGGTAGATAACTCCACTTCAAATTCCATATTAAATGTTTTCATTGTATCAGCTACAAAATCAATGATATTATTAATTTCATCAACAAGTTGTTCAGGCGTACAGAAGATATGCGCATCATCTTGAGTAAATCCTTGCACACGGGTTAAACCTGATAAAGCACCTGACTTTTCTCTCCTGTATACAGTTCCCAATTCTGCCATTCTTAAAGGCAATGAACGATATGAATGTCTGTTAGCCTGATAAATCATAATATGAAACGGGCAGTTCATCGGTTTTACTATATATTGTTCATCATCTTCACTATCTTTTTGTATAAAAAACATATTTTCTCTATAGTGATCTATATGTCCCGATAATTCCCATAATTTTGATTTTGCTATTTGAGGAGAATGAACTATAACATAACCTCTTTTTCTGTGTTCCGTTCTCCAATAATTTTCAATTTCTTCACGAACTATAGCCAAATTAGGATGCCAAAGAACAAGTCCTCCTCCAATTTCATCTCTTACACTAAATAAATCAAGTTGAGTACCAAGTTTTCTATGGTCACGTTTTTGTGCTTCTTCCAAGAAATTTAAATATTTTTCCAAATCTTCTTTATTCCAAAATGCAGTTGCATAAATTCTTTGGAGCATTTTGTTTTTTTCGTTTCCTCTCCAATATGCACCTGCAACTTTTAATAATTTTATTGCATTACCTTTTATAAATGTTGTATTCGGAACATGAGGTCCTGAACATAAGTCATTAAACAGTACATTTCCGTCTTTATCTTTTGTTAAATACAGAGTCGGATTATCATTTTTATGTTCTTCCAATAGTTCTGCTTTATATATTTCTCCTTGAGCTTTAAATTCATCTATTTGTTTCTGAACATCCGGTATTTTATATTCTTCAAAAGTAAGATTTTGTTTAAGAATATTTTTCATTTCCGATTCTATATTAGTCAGGTCTTCTTCCGTAAAAGAATGTCCGTCTAAATCAAAATCGTAATAAAAACCGGTATCTATTGCAGGACCTATAGCAAGTTTTGTACCGGGAAACAATTTTTGCACCGCCTGTGCCATTATATGTGAAGCGGAGTGTCTTAATATATGTAATGTTTCATTATTCTTTTCCATAATATTCCCCTTATGAATTTAATCCGGTGTCTTAATCTTCCGATTGCTCATTGCAACCATAAAGTTACTCACCTTTTAAAGAAGTCTCTCGTAAATTTTTACTCAAATCTTCTATGTACTAGTATAAATTTACTCAAACAATCTATATTTAATTTATATCACTCATAAAAGAATATATCAATATAATTATTCATATCTCAAAGCATCTATAGGATTTAATAAAGAGGCTTTGTAAGCAGGATAGTATCCGAAAGCTATCCCAACAAGTCCTGAAAATCCCAATGATAATATTATTGAAAATAATGAAATAGATACACTCATTCCTTCAGAAAAGATTTCAACGGATTTTGCCCCTAATATACCCGTTATAACACCTATTAACCCGCCTATCATAGAAAGCATAAAAGACTCTATTAAAAACTGCCACCTTATATCTGAAGCTCTTGCACCTATTGCCATTCTTATTCCTATTTCTTTTGTTCTTTCAGTAACGGATACAAGCATTATATTCATAATTCCTATACCTCCTACAAGTAAAGATACCGAAGCTATCGAAGCAAGCAATATTGCAAAAGTTTTAACAGTTGATTTCATTTTTTCCTGAAATTCTGCCGAGTTTCTTATTTCAAAATCGTTCACTTGATTTTTGCCGATATTATGACGCACGGCAAGAAGTTCCGTTATATCTTTTTCAACATTATTTAATGTATCTCCATCTTGACCTTTTACTATAATCATTTTAACCGTTCCCGGAAAAGACACACCGAACAATTTTTTTTGAGCGGTCGTTATGGGAATAAAAATCAAGTCATCTTGGTCAAAAGGACCTTGAGAACCCTTAGCCTTGAGTGTTCCTAAAACTTTAAAAGGAACATTGCCGACTCTTATTACTTTGTTAATAGGAGAAACATCCCCAAAAAGTTCTGTCGCAACCGTAGAACCTATTATAGCAACTTTAGCACTGTTTTTTACATCTTCAAAGGAAAAACTTCTTCCTTCTTCTATTTCATAATTTTTAATATATAAATACTGCGGAGTAGTTCCGTAAACTGTTGTCTGCCAGTTCTGATTACCATACATTAACTGTTTACCTTCACTCGAAGCAGGTGCAACAGCATCAACATCCGCAACATTTTTTTGTATAGCTATGGCATCTTTTAAAGTTAAAGTTGGACGAGTACCAACTCCCATACTTACTCCGCCGGTTCTTGCCGATGTTGAACGAATTGTCAGCATATTTGAACCCATTGATTCCATATTCGCCTGAACCTTTTTGCTTGCTCCGGTTCCTATCGCAAGCATTATTATTACAGCACTTACTCCGATAATAATCCCCAAACTTGTTAAGGCAGAACGAAGTTTATTTACTTTTAGTGAAGTTATTGCCATTTTCATAGTTGATTTAAAGTCTATCATTATGTTTGTTCCGTCCTCGTCTTTTGCCATTCACTTTTTAACATATCCGATACTATTTTTCCGTCCTTAAATCTTATAACCCTTTTACAGTATTCTGCAATATCAGGCTCATGCGTAACTAAAACTATTGTTTTACCTGTTTGGTTATTTAAATTTACAAAAAATTCCATAACTTCAATACTTGTTTTGGTATCTAAGTTACCTGTAGGTTCATCTGCAAGTATTAAAGGTGCGTCATTTACAATTGCCCGAGCTATTGCTACTCTTTGCTGCTGACCACCAGACATCTGGTTTGGCATGTGGTCTTCTCTTTTTTCAAGTCCAACTATTTTTAGTGCTTTTCTTGCCCTTTCATGCCGTTCTTCTTCAGGGATTCCTTTATATATCATTGGCAGTTCAACATTATCCAATGCAGTAGTCCTTGGAATTAAGTTAAAACCTTGAAATACAAACCCCAGTTTCACATTTCTAATATCCGAAAGCTCATCGGGGGATAATGATAAAACATCGACTCCGTCTAAGTGATAACTGCCTGAATTTGGCTTATCTAAAGTTCCAAGCATATTCATGCAGGTTGATTTTCCGCTTCCAGATGTCCCCATTATTGCAACAAATTCACCCTCTTCAATATTTAGTGAAACATCATCGAGCGCATTAAAACTTTCGTCGCCTGTTTGGTATGTTTTTATTGCATGTTTTACTTCAATAAGGCTCATATTACAGTCTTGGCATCCTCATTTGTTCTTTTTTACCGTTTGATATTTTGCCGACATATACTTTGTCGCCTTCTTTAACTTCATTCGTAATAATTTCAGTATATGAATCATTGCTTACACCTGTTTCTATATCTATCCTTACCGGTTTACCTTTTTTTTCTATCCATATACCTTTATGTTCATACTTTTGCTTATTATCGGCAGTTGTAAACTTAAATGCAACATTAGGAACGGTTAATACATTCTCTTTTTTATCGGTAATTATTGATACATTTGCAGTCATACCCGGCATTAATTTGCCTTCATTATTTTCAACTTCGATAATTACTGTGTATGTTACAACATTAGATTCAGTAGTCGGAGATAATCTTACTTGTATGACCTTACCGTAAAACGTACTGTCTGGATATCCGTCAAGAGTATATTCAACCTCTTGCCCCTCTCTGACTTTACCAATATCTGCTTCTGATACACTTGTTTCTATACGCATTTTAGTTAAATCTTCTGCTACCTGAAACAGTGTCGGAGTTTGGAAGCTTGCAGCTACGGTCTGTCCGACTTCTACTTCTTTTGAAATAACAATCCCTTTCACGGGAGATATTATCTTTGTATATCTCATATTTGCTGAAGCCGTTGCATAATTTGCTTGTGCTTGCATTATTGATGCCTTTGCAGCAGCTACTTGTGCTAAGTCAGATTTATAGGCAGATTCTGCCGAATCTAAATCATTTTTTGATACAAGATTTCTGCCATAAAGATTTTTATATCGTTTATATGTTTTTGTGTCATAATCTAAAACCGCTTGATTTTTAGCTAAAGTTGCCTTTGCATTATTAATATTGGCAGTTGCTTGCTGAAGCTGGGCTTCAAAAAGAGATGTATCTATTTGAGCCAATAATTGCCCTTTCTCTACTTCTGAATTGTAATCGACATAAATATTACTAATTAATCCCGATACCTGAGAACCTATATCCACAGTATTCACAGGCTCAATTGTTCCTGTTGCTTCCACTATTTGAGTTATTGTTCTTATTTTTACCGGTGCGGTTTTATATTTAACTTTTGTACCTTTTTTCATAAATATAAACGGCAATGCTATAATTAATATTACCAGTATCGGTATAATTATTCTCTTCATTATTTTTCTCCCATAGCGGTTTGTAAATTGGTCAAGGCAACATTATAATTGTAAATATTCTGTACATAATCTCTTTGTGCATTATTATAGTTTTCTTTAGCATCTTGAAGTTCAATAAAATTCCCCAATCCTACTTCATATCTTGCATCGGCAAGTTCATAGTTTTCAAGAGTTTGTTTAACTTTTGTCTGCATTAAAGGAATATTTTTTTCAAGCTGAATCATATTTATATAAGCACTTTGTACCTCAAAATATATTTTCTGTTTTATTGATTCAACATTCTTTTTTGCAATTTCAAGTTGAGATTTATTTTCTTTAATTCTTAATTTAGTTTCCATAAAATTTAAATTATTCGTTGAAATATATGCTCCTAATGTTACTCCGTTTGACGAATAAAAGGTATTATTTTGCCAGTTATAACCTACAGAACCGGTTAAATCAGGGAAATATTCTCTTTTTGAATATTTCAAAGCTTCATTAACCGCATCTTGAGTAGCTATCATTGATAATAAATCAGGACGGTTTTTATATGCACGGTCTATGGATTCTTTGAGTGTATAAGGGTATTTTGTAAATTTATAATTTTCTAAAATATCGGTTTTTTCTACCTGCATAGTTAAAACCGCATCTTTTGGTTCAATTGTACCATCTTCTTTTGTCGTTGTATTAGCTATATTTACAAGATTGACTTCAGCATAATTATCTTTAAAATTGAAAGTTTCGGTATTTTCTATTTGATAATCAGGTGCACTAACTACAAACATTGCATTGTTTAAAAGGATTATTGAATTTTGATATAAATTTTCAGCATTTACAAGATTAATTTTAGCATCACTTAAATAAACTTCTTGGTTAACTAAATCAATTTTAGAAACAAGACCTTCGTCAAAAAATGCTTTCGTTCTGTTATATTGTCTTTCATTAACTAATACATTAGCTCTTTGAATATCAATATTTGCTTTAGCCGCAAGTACACCGTAATACGCAGATTTGACATTATTAACAGTATCTAAAATTGTTGCATCTAAATCATATTCAGCAGCTATTTTATAAAATTTTTGCATTTTTACTTGTGAAAAAACTTTTCCGAAACTGTATATCAACTGATTAAGCCCTATTTGTGCCGAAAAATTTTTTCTATTTGAAGAACGATATTTTGTTTCTGTATTTGCAAAATCACTGCCAAAGCTTGCACCGATTGACGGAAAATAACTCGCCTTACTCTGACCTACTCTTGCATCATACATTTCAACATACTGTTTTGCAATTTCTATATCATAACTGTTTTGAATCGCTAAGTGTATACAATCTTCCAACGAAAGTGTTGCACCTTTTGTTATTTCCTCTATTGCTTCTGCCCTTATAGTGGAAATAAATCCAAATATAATGATTATTATAAGTATTTTTAAATATCTTTTCATAATTATCAATTTTTTTATTATTATAATTTACTTTAAAACTTGTACAATCAGTTAATAATACTATATTACATTTTCTATAACGATTCTATATTGAAATAGTTCAATGTTTAATAAAAGATTTTCTTTTTTTATAAAGGATAACAAAAAATAAAATTATAACTACAGTAACACCTATAATCACAAGTTCAATATATTGTTTAATAGATTCACCGAAAAGCATCAAAACAATGCTGACAATAAAAAATCTTAATCCTCTTCCAAAAAAACTGGCAAGCATGAACTTAAAAAAATTCATATTTAAAATTCCGCTTGCAATAGTAAAAACTTTATATGGAATCGGAGTAAAAGCAGAAAAGAATACTGCCAATGAGCCATATTGATTATACAATTTTTCAACAGATTCAAATTTTTCTTTACCGCCTTTTCTAAAGAACCAATTAAAAGCAGGTCTTCCGCCCCAATATCCTATGGCATATCCAACCATTCCGCCAAGAGCTGACGCTATAGTACAAATTAATGCATAAAACAATGATTTTTCCGGATTGGTTAAATCCATTGAAATTAATAAAAAATCAGGCGGAGGCACAAGAAAAAAACTCTCTATAAAAGAGTTCAAGGCTAATCCTTGTATCCCCATCGACTGAAAAAATTCTTTCATTATTATTATTAAATCGTGCATACTTTTATTTTATCACGAAATTTTCCTCTGAAAGACTAACTCTTTTGTATTTGAAAAATTTATTTTAAGTGATACGCTTAAAGATGAAAAGGGGCATTATATGTCGAAAAACATTTTATTTATTATTGATGAATTAGAATTAAAATATTTTGAATTTAATGATTTAGTCACTAATTTCTGGCTTATAAAAGAATTTTTGAAACGTGATTATAAAGTTAATATAAGTATTAAAGGTGATTTATTTATAGAAAATGCAAAAGGGTGTGTATTTTCAAGGGAAACATATTTAAAAAATGAAAATATATTTTATAATAAACAGATAAATAAAAACCTAATAAACAATTTTGATGTTGTATTTTTTCGTCCCGACCCGCCTGTTAATATTGATTATATCAGTGCTTGTTATGTATTTGATTATGTTGACAG
The DNA here is from genome assembly GCA_947625445.1 of Candidatus Gastranaerophilales bacterium. Classification (GTDB taxonomy): domain Bacteria; phylum Cyanobacteriota; class Vampirovibrionia; order Gastranaerophilales; family Gastranaerophilaceae; genus Avigastranaerophilus. The sequence continues at coordinate 9,909 of CANQOM010000010.1, read as the reverse complement.
AAATAAAACTTTATTAATTAACGACCCAAGAGAAATTAAAAACTTTAATGAAAAACTACATGTAAACTGTTTTCCTGAATTTGCGCCAAAAAATATAGTATCTTCATCTAATGATTTAATTCTAAATTTTGTTGAAGAAAATAAAGAAGCTATACTTAAACCTTTAAACAGATGTTTTGGAAGCGGGGTATATTATTTAAATTATCAGGATAAAAATCTTTTAACTATTATAAATTCGATGACACAAGACGGAAAAACTCCTGTTATGGTTCAAAAATATTTGTCTGAAGCACAATATGGAGATAAAAGAGTTCTTATTATCGGCGAAACTGTTTTGGATGAATGTATACAAAAACTTCCAGGAGATAACAATTTTAAATTTTCCATTCATCAGGATAAATTTTTCAGAAAAACTCATCTTTCCGAAAATGAAAAAAATATGGCACAAAAAATTGCTTGTCAATTAGCTAAACGTGGATTATATCTTACAGGTCTTGATGTTATTAATGAAAAAGTTATTGAAATTAATATTACAAGTCCATGTTATTTTATAAGAGAAATTAACCAAAATTATAATATACATTTTGAAGATAAAATAATGATGTATCTTGAAGAAATGATTCAAAAACACTTCTCGAAAGATAGGATTTATGCTTTTAACAAATAACAATTCACAAATTATTACAGATAAAAGCCAACTTACAAAAGTTTTTTTTGACGGATGTAAACTTGATGAAAAAATCGGAGTAGAATCCGAAAAACTATTAATTTATAAAAATAATCTAAAAGCAGTTCAATACAATGACATTGTAAATATTTTAAATGATTTTGCAAATGATGGCTGGGAAAAAATTTATGAAAATGATAATTTAATTTCTTTAAGAAGTGATATAGGAATGATTACTCTTGAACCGGGTAGTCAAACAGAACTCAGCCTCAAACCTTTAAAAACTATTAAAGAAATTGATTTGAAGCTTAGTGATTTTTATAAAAAGCTTGATACTTTCGCAGAAAAAATCGGTGCCAGTATCTTAAATTCAGGTATTCAACCTTTATCAACCTATGAAAATATTAATATCATACCTAAAAAACGCTATGAATATATGACTAAATACCTCCCTACAAAAAAACTAACACCTTTTGTAATGATGAGAGAAACTGCAGGTATTCAAGTAAACTTTGATTACAAAACACAAGACGATGCCATCAAAAAACTTTCTGTAGCTCTTAAAATGAGTCCTTTTATAAGTGCATTATATTCAAATTCACCTGTAAGGGCAGGTAAACTATCAGGTTTCATGTCATTCAGAGCTAATTCCTGGCTAAATGTAGATGAACAAAGATGTGGATTTATCAGTAAAAAACTTTTTGACAAGGATTTAAATTATTCATTTTCAGATTACGTGGAAAATCTTTTAGATATTCCTATGATTTTTATTCAAAGAGGTAATAATTATTTATACACTGATATAACATTTAGAGAATTTATGTTAAACGGTTTTAACGGTATGAATGTTGATTTATCAGACTGGTTAAACCATATTAGTCTTTATTTTCCTGATGTAAGATTAAAAAGTTATATTGAAATAAGAAATCATGATGCTCAAAATTTAATAATGACACTTTCTGTTCCTGCTTTTTGGAAAGGTATTATATACAATTCTGATGCTTTAGACGAAATTCAAAGCATTTTATCAAAATATAGCTATGAAGATTTTATGAAATTAAGATTAGATGCACCTGTTCACGGTATTAATGCTAAAATTAAAAATATTTGTATTATTGATTTTATTAATGAATTTTTTAATATTTCATATTACAGTTTAAAATCTATAAAACAGGATGAAGAAAAATATCTTGAACCTGCTTTTGAATATATTTCAAATAAACGCATGCCCGCTTGCAACATTATAGATGAATTTAATAAAAAATAGCCGCCAAAATGGCGACTATTTAATTTTTATTTAATCTGGTGTCTCAAACTTACTCAGACAATATTTATTCACATATTGCTTCATAACAATCATCACAAATAGTATCATAACCTTCATGATTGCCTAACGGTCTATATTTCCAGCATCGTTCACATTTTTCGCCCATTGCTTTTGTAACATATACAATATATCCGTCTTCTTCGTATTCATTTAATATATCATTGGGTTTTTCCGTAACTGCAAAAGCTTGTGATGTAATAAATATATTACAAAGTTCATTTTCGTATTTTTTAAGCAATTCCTGATTACCACCAGTAATATAAACAGCAGTTTCAAGTGAACTACCGATTTTTTTATCTGCTCTTAACGGTTCAATAGCTTTAGTAACAATTTCACGAACTTTTAAAATTTGAGTAAATTCTTCATCGAGTTCAGGATTATTCCAATTAGGTTGAACTTTTGGCCACTTGGAAAGTAATATACTTTCTAAACCGTCTCTTTGACATTCAGGTGTATTTTGCCATATATCTTCTGCTTGGTGAGGCATAACAGGAACTAATATTCTTGTTAATGCTTGAGCTATTTCATATAGTACTGTTTGACAAGCACGGCGTGAAAGTGAATTTTTACCGCTTGTATATAATCTGTCTTTTACAATATCTAAATAGAATGAACTCAAATCAACCGCAGCAAAATTTTGAAGATATTGAAAATATCTGTAAAATTCATATGCGTCAAATGCTTCCGTCACATTTTCAATTAGAGTATTCAACTTATGAAGCGCAAATTTATCGATAGCTTTTAAGTTCTCATACTGAACATAATTCTCTCTAGGGTCAAAATCAAACAAATTACCGAGTAAAAATCTTGCGGTATTTCTTGTCTTTTTAAAGATTTCAGCCAATTGTTTTATAATATTATCACCTATTTTGGTATCATTTCTGTAATCAACAGAAGCTGCCCATAATCTTAAAATATCAGCACCGTAATTTTTAATAATATCATCAGGTCTAATATAGTTTCCTAATGACTTAGACATCTTTCTGCCGTCTTCGCCAAATACAAAACCATGAGTTAAAACTGTTTTATAAGGAGCCTTTCCTGTTGTAGCTATTGAAGTTAAAAGTGATGACTGGAACCAGCCTCTGTGTTGATCGGAACCTTCTAAATACATTTCAACAGGCAAATCACCCAATTCGTCTTTTCTCTTTTGAACAACGGCTCTGTGTGTTACTCCCGAATCAAACCAAACATCCATTATATCTGTTTCTTTTCTGAAATGTACACCACCACATTTCGGACATTTAAATCCCTTTGGCATAAGTTCTTCTACCGAGTGATTTACCCATGCGTCAGAACTTTCTTTTTCAAAAATTTCTGCTATATGATTAATTGTTTCATCATTAACAATAACTTCTGAGCAATCTTCACAGTAAAATACAGGAATAGGCACACCCCACGCTCTTTGACGGGATATACACCAATCGGAACGGTTTTCAACCATATTTGAAATTCTGGTTTCACCTGCAGCAGGTATCCATTTAACTTTTTTTATTTCATCAAGTGTTTGTTTTTTAAACATATCAACTTTTACAAACCATTGGTCTGTAGCTCTATATATAACAGGTTTTTTACATCTCCAGCAATGAGGATAACTGTGTGTTATATCAGCTTTAGCAAGTAATGCTTTTTTATCTTCTAATTTTTGTATAACTATTTCGTTACCCTTGTAATACGGCACCCCAATTAAATCAGCATCATCAAACATATCAGACTTTTGCCAGATACCTTTGGAATCTAAAGGAGAAAATGTCGGAATAGAATATTTCTGACATACTTCCCAGTCCTCTAAACCATGCCCGGGTGCAGTATGAACACATCCCGTACCTGCATCTAAAGTAACGTGGTCACCTAATATAACTTTACTTTCTCTGTTATATAAAGGATGAAATACATTCATATTCTCAAGTTCTGCACCTTTTAATGTTGCAAGAACTTTTATATCAGATTCTTGCCAATTTACATCATTTAAGAAATTTTTCAACAACTCTGTTGCAACTATGTAGTTTTCATTTTGATATTCAAAAATACTATACTCAAGTCTTGCATTTAAACACACTGCAAGGTTGGATGGAATTGTCCAGGGAGTTGTTGTCCAAATAACAACATATAAATCTTTATTTTCTTTTAAATTTGTAAGATTATAAACTTTGTTTTTATCATCTTCATTAAATTTAAAACGAACGTATATACTTGTTGAAGTATGGTCAGCATATTCCACTTCTGCTTCTGCAAGAGCTGTTTCACAAGAAGCACACCAATAAACAGGTTTTAAACCTTTTTGAATATAACCTTTTTTATACATTTCACCGAATACTCTGATTTGTTCAGCTTCAAAATCGGGTTTAATAGTTAAATAAGGATTTTCCCAATTACCCCAAACACCCAGTCTTTTAAATTCAGCTTCTTGACCTTTTAAGTTTTCGAGCGCAAATTCACGGCATTTAGCTCTTAATTCTCCTGCGGTTAATGATTCTCTTCCGCCTTTTATTGTTTTTACTACGGCATTTTCTATTGGTAATCCATGTGCATCATAGCCCGGTACATATGGAGCGTAATATCCTCTTTGTGATTTATATTTAATAATAATATCTTTTAAAATTTTATTTAAAGCAGTTCCAACGTGGATTTTTGCAGAACTTAAATATGGAGGTCCGTCATGTAAGATAAATTTATTTGTCTTATCTTTATTTTCTAAACTTTTTTCATATATCTTATTATCTTCCCAAAATTTTTGAGTTTGAGGTTCTTTCGTAATTGCATTAGCTCTCATCTCGAGCGTTGTTTTCGGTAAATTTATACTGTCTTTATAATCCTTTTTAGTACTCTCTGTCATATTTTCCACCTGCCTAATTATTTACTTAAATATTTTAATATAAAAATATCTAATAGTAAAAACGCAATTTTTATTATTTATCACACTTTATTAAATTAGCGGAGTTTTTTATGATAAAAAATATAAGTTATATTAATATACCAAGTGTTGCCAACAATCGCACTATCTATAAACCTGCTTTTAAAGCCTCTTTTCAAGATTCTTTTGAGAAAAGTAATGATACTATATCAGATAAAATAAAATTTGCAAAAAAAGAAATAATTAAAACTTTAGAAACTGAAAATATAGAACACGCTTTTTTGATTAATCCCGACGGACAAGTTTTTAACAATAAAGGTGAAGATCTTTCTTGTACTATTGATTCTAAATTAATTAAACCAGGAGCAATTTTAATTCACGGTCACCCGGATAAAACACCTTTATCAACAAATGATGTTGCTTTTTTACTTGCAACTGACGCTATAAGCCAAGAAGCTATTTATAAAGACGGCTCAAGTTCTAAAATGACTAAAAAATCACAATTCAAAACAGATAAACCGTCAATTCAAGTATATATGGATTTAGAAGACCAATTATCTGCCCAAACCCTCGACAAGCTCGGCATTGATTATAAAACCACTAAAGATGATGTTATTAAGTTAGTTAACGATACTTTTTCAAATATGCTTTTTAAAGATTTTTCTCAATTATCTTATGAAGAAATTTTAAAAATAATTAAAAATTTTGGAATAACACCTTCTGATAACCCTGAAGAAATAGTTCAAGACATTAAAAAGAAATTTATTTCTTATCAACCTTATCAAGATAAACTTCAAACAGTAATATTAAATAATAGAGATAATATTGAACAGTATTTATCAACAGATGAAGGTATTTTATCGGGACATAAATTCTGGCAAAATATTGCTGATAAGTATAATTTAGTTTATGAAACAGATATGATTTAAATTATAAAAAATGCTATTATAATCCTATGAATAAAACATACAAATTTATGGGATATATAATTCTTATTATTGGTGCAATTTCAATGTTACTGCCTTTTGTTTACATGTTTTGTTTATCATTGATGACAGATAAACAAATTTTGGCAAATAACGTAAGCTTTATACCTAACCCAATAACTTCAAATAACTATGAATATGTAATAAAAAATTCTGATATATTTAAATATTTTTTAAACAGTATGTTTGTTGCATTTGCAACAACAATAGGACAAGTAATAATTTCAGCAATGGCAGGCTACAGTTTTGCAAGATTTAACTTTAAATATAAGGAATTATTATTTATTTTAATATTAATATCAATGATGATACCACCACAAGTTAATATAATCCCTTTATTTTTTATAATGAAACAATTCCATTGGCTTGACACATATTGGGCATTAATAGTCCCCGGATTGTTTGGAGGATTTGGAGTATTTTTAATGCGTCAATGGTTTAAATCAATACCTGACGATGTTGAATCTTCAGCCAAAATAGACGGATGTAATACATTTGAAGTGTTTTACAAAATAGCTTTGCCGCTTGCAATTCCTGCTTTAGCCACTTTGGCTATCTTTACATTTATTTCTACTTGGAACAGTTTTATGTGGCCGTTAATTGTTACCAATTCAGATTCAATGAGAACACTCCCTGTTGCATTAGCTAATTTTAAGGGAAGTTTCAGAGAAATAACCGATTGGGGTGCTTTAACCGCATTTAGTGTGATTTGCTGCATACCTTCTGTATTAGTTTTCTTAATCGGGAAAAAATATTTTATTAATGATATTTTATCAGGGGGTATAAAAGAATAACCATTAAGGCAATTTAAATTTTTCAATTTTATAAAATAATAAGTATTATGATGAAAAATATAGATTGGTACAACAGTTTAAATAAGCCTTTTTTAGCTCCTCCATCGTCGGTTTTTCCCCCAGTATGGACTGTTTTATATATTATGATTGCTATCTCTTTAATTTTGTTTTTAAAAAGCGGAATGAATAAGAGTAAAATCCTACCTTTAGTATTTTTTATATTGCAATTAATTTTTAATTTTGCTTGGTCTTTTTTATTCTTTAATATGCAAAATATAGGATTAGCACTTATTGATATAATATTTATGTGGATTTTTACACTGTTAACCGTTATTTCATTTTTCAAACATTCAAAAATCGCATCTATATTACTTATACCTTATTTAATTTGGATTAGTTTTGCTTTTTATCTTAATTTAGCTTATTTCGTATTAAACTAAATCACTTAAGTAATATCTTATATCTATTCCCAGATTTTTTATTTCCCGATATACAACATCAGAACATTCAAGTTTATATTTCTTATCAGAAGAAATAATTATAACATTAGTAATATCTATAACTCTTTCATCTAAATTAAAGAAGGATTTATAATAAACTTTATCTGAATAATTTCCTTTAAATATTATGTTATTTTTAAAATTAACTCTATAAATCGAAAAAAATTCGTTGAAAAACAAATTTTTTTTATTTTCAAAATCAGGTGATGCACACATGTTAGAAATGAAAATACCGTCTTTTTTAAGTGATTTTTTAATCAATTTAAAATAATCATCACTTAAAAATCTTAAATCAATGCCTTCATTATTAGCAACATCGGCAACAATTAAATCATACTTCTTTTTATTTCCTCTTAAAAAGGTTATACCGTCTTGAAGAATGAATTTATAACCTTTAACAGGTATAAAATCAAAATATTTAACTGCAATTTCCTGAATATTTTCTTCTATATCCACAACATCAATTGTTTCAATATTTTTAAACAATTGATAATAATCATCCACAAGTTTACCCGAGCCAAGCCCTATTATGAGTATATTTTTAATATTAGGATTCATTATATATGGAATCATAAAATAATTTATATAAGGTAAATTACCTTTATAAAACTCCGTATTAATAAAACCTGCCTGATAAGTATTATTGTAATGTAAAAATCTGCCTATTTCATTTTGGATTACTTTTATGGAATGAAATTCAGATTCAATTTCAAACAGTATTTTATCATTAAACTTTTTGTTATTTATTATTTTTAAAAGTTTACTATTGGGTTTTTTTATTGCAAGTTTTTCAGGAATTAAAATATTCATAATTAAATCCGGTACCCATAAAATTTACTCAGACACAATATTAATTATCACATAAATTTATCAGGTGTCGCAAATATATACTTCCACTTTTGGCAAACCCGAAAAAATTTACTCGGATAAAGTTGGCACTCAAAAATGTTAATGCTAAAATTTTTTTAGCGAAAATATGTTGGAGGCACTATGCAAGAAGCAAATATAAAAGAATCTACATCTTCTATAGATACAATAAGACAAGGAAGAATCCAAAAAGCGGAAGAACTTAGAGCAAAAGGAATAAATCCATATCCTTACAAATATAATAAAACTGCAACGGCAAAAGAATTACAGGAAAAATATAAAGGTTTGGAAAACGGAGAAGAAACAACCGACAGATATAGTGTTGCAGGAAGAGTCATGGCAATAAGAAATTCCGGCATGTTTATAGATTTAATGGATGATACAGGGAAAATACAAATATTTTCGCATAAACAAAATATTGACCCTGAAAAAATAAAGCTTCTAAAACTGATTGATATCGGAGATATCGTAGGTTTTACGGGTGATATAAGAAGAACTCCAAGAGGTGAGTTAAGTATAAAAGTAACTGATTTTGAAATATTAACAAAATCATTAAAACCTTTACCTGAAAAATTCCATGGTTTAACAGATGTTGAAACAAGATACAGACAAAGATATGTAGATATGATAATGAATCCTGAAGTAAAAGATACATTCAGAAAAAGGGGTTTAATAATACAAAAAATCAGAGAATACTTAACATCACAAGGTTTTTTAGAGGTAGAAACACCGATGTTACATTCTCAAGCCGGAGGAGCTAATGCAAGACCGTTTGAAACACACCATAATGCGTTAGATATTCCGATGTATATGAGAATAGCACCTGAACTTCACTTAAAAAGATTAATGGTAGGAGGACTTTCCGAAAAGATATTCGAAATAAACAGATGTTTCAGAAACGAAGGTATTGACTCTTTGCACAACCCCGAGTTTACAACAATTGAGCTATATCAAGCTTATGTTGATTATAACGACATGATGACTTTAACGGAAAATATGGTAGCATACGTTGCTAAAGAAGTTTTAGGTACAACTAAGATAAAATATGGAGAAAATGAAATAGATTTAACACCGCCATGGGATAGAAAAACCATGATAGGTTCAATTAAAGAAGCTACCGGGGTAGATTTAAACGATTTCTTAACAAATTGTGAAGCAGAAGAAGCCGCAAAAAAACTTGGTGTTGAATTAGAAGAAAACATGAATTGGGGAAAGATTGTAGAAGCAGTGTTTGAAGCGAAAGTTGAACCATTTATAATCCAACCTGTTCATATCATGGATTACCCAAGAGAAATCTCTCCATTAGCAAAAGTCCATAGAACTAATCCCCGCTTGACAGAACGCTTTGAATCAAAAGTTAACGGATGGGAATTGGCTAACGCATTTTCCGAATTAACCGACCCGATTGACCAAAGAGAACGTTTTGAAGCACAAGCGCTGCAAAAAGCTCAAGGAGATGAAGAAGCTTGCGACATAGATGAAGATTTCATTAATGCATTGGAATACGGCATGCCACCTACTGGCGGTATGGGTATGGGTATTGACAGACTCGTTATGCTCTTAACTGCATCAACCACCATTCGTGATGTAATCGCATTCCCAACTATGAAAAACAAATAGCAGATTATAATTCAAATTAAAATAAACTATTGACTTTATTAAAAAAATACATATAATTAAAAACGTGATATTTTTTTAGAAAGGGGTTTATTCCATGAATAAAGAAGATTTAGTACAAGAAGTATCAAAAAAAGCAAAAGTAACTCAAAAAGAGGCTTACGAAGTAATTAACACAATTATGTCTACAATTGAAAAAACTGTAGCTAAAGGTAAGAAAGTAACTCTTGTTGGATTCGGTACTTTTGAATCAAGAAAAAGAGCTGCAAGAACAGGTCGTAATCCTCAAACTGGAGC
>CANQOM010000009.1 GCA_947625445.1 Candidatus Gastranaerophilales bacterium | reverse complement strand
GCAGAAGTTGCAACCCTAAAGGCTCAAGGTAAAGATACAAAAGAAAAAGAAGAATTATTGCATGTAGTTGAAGGATTATCAGAATCCAACCCGATGATGGGATTACGTGGATGCCGTTTAGGATTAACATATCCCGAAATTAATGAAATGCAAGTCAAAGCTATATTTGAAGCATGCTGCGACCTTAAAAAAGAAGGTCATAACGTTCAACCTTGGGTTATGATTCCTCTAATAGGACATGTAAATGAGTTAAAAATAGCTAAAGAAATTTTAGTTCGTGTTGCAAAAGAAGTTATGGCTCAAAAGGGTGTCGAAGTTGAATATAAATTTGGTACTATGATTGAAATTCCACGTGCAGCTTTAACTGCTGATGAAATTGCAGAATATGCAGAATTCTTCTCATTCGGAACAAACGATTTAACTCAAATGACATTTGGATACTCCAGAGATGACGCAGAAGGAAAGTTCTTAAACAGATATGTTGAACAAAAGATATTACCTGCTAATCCTTTTGCAACATTAGATACAAAAGGGGTAGGACAATTAATTGAAATGTCTATGGAAAAAGGTAAAAAGGTTAATTCTAAACTTGTAGGCGGAGTTTGCGGAGAACATGGCGGAGACCCTGATAGCGTTAAATTCTGCAATAAAATCGGTTTAGATTATGTATCCTGCTCACCCTTCAGAATACCTCAGGCAAGATTAGCTGCAGCTCAAGCAGTTGTTGAATCTAAAAATTAATAATGTTTCATAAAAAAGTGGGTATATATATACCCACTTTTTTTTACTTAAATTTACTCAAACAATGAATAATAAATTAAACCACGTTGATATATATTTGTTCATCGTTTAGTATTTTTTCAATATTCAAGATACTGTATAATACTTCTTCTTCAATAAATTCTGAATAGATGTAAGGTGAATTATAATTATTTGAAATACTTTTTTTAATATCCTGAAGATTTTTAATATATTTAATATCATCCACAAGAAAAGCAACATTATAATTTTTACCTTGAACAACAATAAGTTTATTTCCTGCAGAATTAGTACAATCATGGTTAAGAAATTTCTTTAAATCAATAACAACAAGAAAATTACCTTTAATATTAATTAAGCCTTTAATATAGTCTTGCGTATAAGGTAAAGGAGTAATTTTTTGTCTTTTAAGTGTAACAAATTCTTTTACATATTTTAAATCAAGAAAATAATTATAATTATCAAGTGTAAATAAGATATATTGATGAACTAAAGTCATACGTTGAGGGAAAGATAAATTTTCCTGAAATTTTAATTTTTGTTCAGTCCTAAGTTTTAATATTTGCTTAGATTTTTCATCATCCGGAAATAATGATAAATAATTAAAATTCCCAACTTTAGAATTTTTAGAAGATACTAATTTATCCAAAACATTCATATCAATAATACTAATAGTTTCGGAATCAAGCTTACAAATTTGAGTAATTATAGAATTTTCCAATTCGTAAGGTACATTTTGAACAGAATTATTATCAAATATCAGAATATCATCAACATATTTCGCATGAAGAGCGTAACAATTACCTTCGACAGTAACAATAATAAGTTTATTATTAACAGAAAAATTTTCTCTTTTCTCGTTAAGAAAATCACACAAATCAATAACTTTAATCATTAAACCGTTATAATTAAACATTCCGATAATATTTTCCGGAACTTGACCTGAAACATCTATTTCAGGCATATTAATAATTTCTATAACATTTTTTATGTTAATAGCGTAACTTTTTTGATTAAGCCTGAAAATAATAAAATATTTGTTAAATTCCGACATTTCCGAAGAAGATATTAAGTTATAATTATTGTTCATTCGCTATAAAACCTTTATAATATTATACTATAAATTAATGATTATAAAATAATAAATATAAACTATAATTTTATAAAAAGGAGTTAACTATGGCAAGAAAAGATGTAAGCTTAATCAGCCGATTAGCCAAAAAAAATATAAAAGACACAGTATTTTTAGGTATTGCAGTAATTGCAATTATTGCAATAATCATGATAAATGAAGAAAAATCCAATATGTTAATGTGGGAATTTGTTGTTCTAGCACTATATTATATTCAATATCAGTTTTCCAAAAATGAATTATTAAATTCACTAGATAAATTAATTGATAATGAATTTAAAGAGTTTCAGAAGATTTCAACAAAAGTACTTCAATTAAGTGAGAAGCAAAGACAAATTACAAACAAATATATGGATATGCTTCAAGGAGTAGTACAATCAACAAAATCATTTAAATCCAATTCATTACAAACCAATGAAAAGACTCAAAATTTAAATAATAAAATACAAGAAACATACGAATTTTCAGAAACCGAATTAAAATCATTAAATGAAAATATTAATTCAATGCAAAATTTAAAACAAAAAGTACAGGTAATAGCAGAATTAATTATTGATTTAGCGGACTATGTAAAACAAATAGGCTCAACAGTAAGTATAGTAGAAAACATATCTGAACAAACAAACATGCTGGCATTAAATGCAGCAGTAGAAGCTGCAAGAGCAGGGGAATACGGAAAAGGATTCAGTGTTGTAGCAAGTGAAATAAGAAAACTTGCTGATGAATCCAAACAGGCAACAAGTAAAATTACTAATTTAGTTGCGGAAATAGAACAAACTACATCATCAACTTTATCAGCAACAGAAGAGGGTGCAAGGGAAATTGAATCAGAAGTTAAATTCTCTGATGAAATTAATACCAACTTTATGTCAATTGTTAATAATATTAAAGATTTAATATTTGGTTTAAATGACATTATAAATTCATCAAAAGACCAACAAACAATTACAGATGAAGTACTTGATGTTATTGAAAATATGCAAAAAGGTATATCAGAATCAATCATGACAGTTGAAGAAAATATTGAAAATATAAGAGTTTTTGCTGAAATATCAACAAATATTAAAGATAACATCGTTGACTAACAGGAATAACTATGGAATATAACCCTGAAGAATATAATGAAATTTTAAATATTTTTAAAAATGAAAGTGATGAAATAATCCAAGAATTAAATAACGGGTTTTTAAAACTGGAAAAAAATCCTGAAGACAAAACACCGTTGAAAAGATTATTTCAACTGGCACATTCATTAAAAGGTGCTGCAAAAATGATTGGATTAATAAGTATCCAAGATATTGTACATAAAATTGAAGATATTCTTTCTTATTGGAAAAATGATGATGTAAAAATTAACATTAATTTTTTTCAAATTATATATGATGTGTGTGATTTTTTATCAGACAATATAAAAAAAGCAGTTGAGATTAAAACGGATATATATGATGAAAAAGTCAACGAACTTTTAAAGAAATTAAATGATTTTATAGTATATAATCATATGATACCGGCAAAAGAGCCTAAAATCGACACTCAAGTTCAAATGAGTAATATTGACATTGATGCTATTATATTAGAATTAATTTTTATTACGGAAAAAGAAACAACAGAAGATGATATTGAAGACATATTATCTGTTATTTCAGATAATTTAATAAAATTATCTGAAATCTTTAACAATACAAATTATTTAGAAATAAAGAATGAAATATCATTGATATTAAATAACATAAATAATAAAGAAATAAATAATCTAAATTATTATAAAGACAAAATTTCTGATTTAAGGTCAAAAATATATTCTGTATTTAAAGCTTCAAAAGTAAATATAGAACAGAGAAAAAGAATTAATCAAAAACAAACAATAAAAAAAGAAGAACCAAAACAAAAAGAAACAAAACTTGAAAAACAATTTAATAATATTTTAGCAAATCTTCAAAAGATTAAATATGAAAAATCTTTTATAAACGAAGTGAGTAAAGTATTAGAAGAAATCCAAGCAAATATAAATGATGAAAAGGTTAACTTTATAATAACCAAAACAATTAACGTACTTAATTTATGTGCAAAATATAATATTGTAACAGATAACGATTGCTTTATAGTAATTATGCAATGTATTTATTTGGCAAAAAGAGCATATAGCGGAGAAGAAAACCAAACAAGCAACATTAATTTCCTTATTCAAAGAATAAAGCTTGTAGAAGAAATGTTGGATAATTCCAAAGATGAACAAAAAAATGAACTAGTTGCAAATGAAGTAAAAAGTATAGTATCAAAAGAAACATATAATAATTTTAATAATAACATCACTCCTTTTGAATTACAGGAAATAAAAACATTAAGAGTTGATATATCTAAACTTGATAAACTTATTGCCCAAACAGGAGAATTATTAATAAACGGATTAAAAAATCAAGAACATATTTCTAATTTATCCAAAATTGGTAATCAATTAGTAAAATGGAACGGTGAAAGTAAGAAAATATTAAATTATATAAAATATTATGAAAAAAGAGGTATATTAAATTCTGATTCTACAAATATGTCAAATGTATTTTTAAAAAAATTACAAAATTTCTTTAATGAAAATACAAATATACTTAATGATTTAAATAATGAATTTACCAATCTATATAATTTAATGTCAGAAGATGACAATAAATTTCATCAAACAGTACTAGAAATGGAAACAATAGCGAAGGGAATAAGAGTATTACCATTAGCAACTATATTTCATTCATTTCCAAGAATGGTAAGAGATATTGCTAAAGAAAGTAATAAGAAAATAGAACTGTATATTACAGGAAGTGACACTACAGTTGATAAGAAAATTATTGAAGAAATAAAAATGCCTTTAATTCATATCTTAAGAAACTCAATATCACATGGTATAGAACTTCCTCAAGACAGAATAAAAAATAATAAATCTGAAACAGGAATAATTAATCTGAGTGCAAAACAAGTTGAAAATTACGTCATAATAACTATAGAAGACGACGGATACGGCATAAATTTAGATAAAATAAAAGAAATATCAATTAAAAAGAATTTACTTCTTGAAGAAGAAATAAAAAATATGACAGACGAACAAATAATGAGAATGATATTTCTTCCCGGTTTTTCTACCAATGAAACAATTAATGATATCTCAGGAAGAGGAGTAGGGCTTGACGTTGTTAAAACCAAAATTGCTAATTTAAATGGAGACATAACTATAGATTCTGTTTTGAATAAAGGTTGTAAAGTAACAATAAAAGTACCTTTATCAATGTCAAGCATAAAAGTATTCGTACTTTTAACAGGTAATCAAAAATATACAATTCCTATAAATACAATAAAATTTGTAAAAAAAATCAGAAGTAAAGAAATATTTAAAAAAGACGGACAAAATTTTATTTTATTTGATGAACATTCAATTCCGATTTATAAACTTTCTGATATTTTAGAGATTCAAAATAATAATTCAGATGAAGATTATTTAACAGTAATAATAATGGAATCACAAGGAATACAAGCTGCTTTTATAGTAGACAAACTTTTAGGTTCTCAGGAAGTATTCCAAAAACAATTAATTCCTCCTATTATAAAAATAAAAAATATTAACGGATTTACAACACTTACAAATGGTGATATTGCTTTAATTATCAACCCTTATGAATTAATGAGATATACTATTTTAATAAATCATAATTCAGCATTATTAACAAAGAAATTTATATAGAATTAAACATTCACTTTTTCATTAGGGATATTTTCTGATTCCGATTCTTTAACATATGTATAATTAATCATAGAGGCAACTTTTTTTCCCCATTCATCAATAATATCATCAAGTTCTTGATTATAAGAAATAGGTTCACCTATAACAACTTTTAAACTACCTTTAAAAGGTATCCAATTATATTTTTCACTGCCAGTAATCCCAATAGGCAGGATATCAGTTTTCATTTGCTTAGCAATAGCAGCAAAACCTTTATTAATTTTTTCAATTTTTCTGTTTCTTCTTATACCGCCTTGAGGGAAAATTCCAAGCATCCATTTATTTGTTTTAAATACATTAATAGCAGTTTTAATGGTTGAAACTTCAAGCTTTTCTCTGTTAACCGCAAAACAAGCTAATCCGTCTAATAAAAAAGCTAATGTTTTATTTTCAAATAATTCTTTTTTGCCCATGAAAGCAATTGGTTTTTTAATAGCTTCTCCGGTTACAAACGGATCTAAATATGAAATATGGTTAGGAGCAATTATAAAATTTCTATCTTGGGGTATATTTTCACGTCCAATATATTCTATTTTATAGAAAATCGGTAATATAGTTCTGGGAACAAGCCAACGTCCAAAAAGTTGAAACTTATACTTTCCGTCAGTAAAATCAGAAACATCTCTTTTGGTATAATTTTTCTTTTTTTGTACTTTTTGTTCCATTCTCACAAACTCTTTCTATTATTAACCGGATATATTCTCGAAATTACCCAGATTGCAAACAGTTTTTGCCCATTCATTAACAATTTCATCCACACTGCCTTTTGACGAAATCGGAACACCGGCTTTCAATTGCATTATCTTTTTCCCGGTAGGATTTTCAGGATTCTCTTTTACAATTATTGCAATGGGAAGAATATCAAGCTCCATTTTTTTTGCAATAGACGCAAAACCTTTCGTTATATTCTCTAATTTACCATTATTACATCTTGTACCTTGAGGAAAAAGTCCTAAATGCCAATCTGTCTTTTTTACGGAAAGAGCAGTTTTAATAGTTGATACGTCTACTTTATCTCGGTCAACTGCAAAAGCACCACACCAATCCATTAAAACCATTGACCAAAATGTTTCAAATAACTGTTTCTTTGCCATGTAAGCTATTGTCATTTTGTATTGGTTCGCTATAAAAAACGGATCAAAACCTGTTACGTGATTACTTGCCACGATATATTTTTTTGTTCTGTCTATATTTTCAATTCCTTCAGCTTTTATTACTTTATATTTTGACTTTATCATATTGATTATTACAAAATTACAAGCTATATACTGAAAAACTTTTCTCCATATATTAAAACTTTTTGGTGTTTTTGTTGAAAATTTAGTAGTCATATCTTCTTTGCATATTTTTCTATTCGTTTAAATTATAACAAAAACATAACTTTAATATATTAACGTCAATCATAATTAATTTTTATTTCATTAAGATTATTTACATTATAAAAAAAAACATAAAATATACTAAAACGTATTATGCTATACTAATCTAGGGATAAAAATGAAAAAGAATGCAGAATTAAAAGTTTTAGATTTATTTTGCGGATGTGGCGGATTAAGCTCGGGGTTTAACAAGCTGGTTATAAAATAATAG
Source organism: Candidatus Gastranaerophilales bacterium (assembly GCA_947625445.1). Lineage (GTDB taxonomy): Bacteria > Cyanobacteriota > Vampirovibrionia > Gastranaerophilales > Gastranaerophilaceae > Avigastranaerophilus. Next base: position 16,407 of record CANQOM010000009.1, on the reverse strand, counting down.
GTGGTATTGATTTTAATCAAGATGCAGTAAATACTTTTAACCTTAATTTTAAAGGTGCAAAAGGCTTGTGTTATGATTTATCGACCGTAGAATATCAGAAGTTAACAGAAAATTTTAGTGAAATATTAAATATTGATGTTTTAATCGGAGGTCCGCCTTGTCAAGGATTTTCGTCTGCTAACAGATATAAAAAGGAAGAAGAAGACCCCAGAAATCAACTATTTTATATTTTTCTTAAATTTGTTGATATGGCGAATCCTAAGGTTATAGTTATTGAAAATGTTAAAGAAATAATTTCTAAAGATAACGGACACATAAAAAATAAGATATATGAAATTTTTGAAAAAAGAGGTTATAAAGTAACCCATAAAGTATTAGATGCTTCTGATTTCGGTGTACCTCAAAAAAAATTAAGAAATTTCTTTGTTATTACAAAAGGATTTAATTTTTCTTTTGATTTAATGAAAAAAGAAAAGCCAACAACAGTAAAAGATGCTATTGGCGAATTATATTTTTTTGATAAAAATATAAATAATTCCAATTATTATATAAATACAGAAGCTTCAACACCATATAGAAAATATTTAAGAAATAATAATAACATAGTTAAAAATCATGATATAAAATATCCTGCCGAGATTGTACAAAAAAGAATTGCATATGTAAAACAAGGTGAAAATTGGCAAAGTATCCCTAAAGAATTATTCAACAATGAACGTAATAACAGACACTCATCTGCATATAAAAGACTAAAAGAAAATGATGTATCAGTTACTATTGATACAGGGAATGCACATAGTAATTATTTCCATCCCATATATAATAGAATACCTACAGTAAGAGAAAATGCAAGGTTACAATCATTCCCTGATAATTTTGAATTTTTTGGTACAAAAACCAGCCAATATAAACAAGTTGGTAATGCAGTACCGCCTATAATTAGTTATGAGATTGCAAAACAAATAGATAAAATAATTGGGAGAAAATATTAAACAACAATTTAAAAAAGTATTAAAAGTTATTCAAAAATATAACTCAAAAGAACAAATCATTAAAATTATTAATAGCACAGAAACTCAAAATTCTTATAATTTACTTTCAATTTTATTATTTTTAATTAATGATTACTATGAAAACGGAACATATATAAATTCAATAGATTCAACAGAAATTAACGGTAACGGTGAAATTAACTGGGATAAAACAATTAATGAGTCGTTCGCTTTTATTTCAAATAATAAACCTTTTTATGATGAATTAAAAACTAATATTACAATTAATGATGATAATAATTATATACAAAGATTATATGAATGTATATTGACTTACGCTTCTCAAATATTATTAAAACTTGATATTTTAGAATTATTTGATATTACCCCTGTTAATATATCAGAACCTACAATAGAACAAGGCAAGAAATTAACAGGTCAGCCGGGTATAGAATCTATAACAAAACAATATATGTATGAATTAGCATTTAATGAATTTATTAATGAGCATAACATTAATAATGTAGAAAATTATTTTTTATTTCCTACCGATAATGAAATAATTACAGATAAAGGAAATGTTTTTTTAAATATGTTAAAAAAAATCGGACTAAAAGCTATAAAAATCAAATTTATACCTGCAAATTTATTATATGATTGCTATATTAATAATCAATCATTTGATATATCGAAAATTATACAAATATAAAAGTTATTAAAGCAAGTCTGAAGTTTGTATTAATAAGTCATCAATAGCTTTTATTACCTGCAATTCATCTATATCATTAACATTCAAATATGGCAAAGCTGAAAAACCTTGATGGGGGGGGGTAAATTCTCTATAAATTTCTTCAATGCATCAGGATATATGTACCTGACAATTTTGTCTTTATAAGGATGAAATCTTCCGTAGGCCGTGGTTCCTGATATACATATTGTAGGGATTTTTGCTACATGTGCTATATGAACATTTCCTGATTCAACACTTATTAAAAATTTGCAAGAATTTAATAATGCAGGTATCATTGATATTATTAATTTACCTGCTAAATTAATACATCTTTGCGGATATTTTAATTTATTTATAATATTTTGCAGTTGAAACTCATCTTTTTTTGCACCGATAAATAATATATTAGTATCATTATCAGTTTTTTGTGTAAGGTAATTAATAATATTTATCCATTTTTCAGATGAATACATCCTGTCAGAAGTATTTGCAATGAGTGATATAGCAATATTTTTTTTGTCTGATTTAAACGGAATAAATAATTCATTGCTTATTTTTTCAGGTATTTTTATATCGAGAAACTTTTCAAACTCATATTTTGTTCTTTCTGTTTCAAACAAATCATTTTCACAATCTTGATATAATATTTTGTTAAATATTTTAGAAAACTTATCATTTTTTAAAATATGTTGATTTTTTGAACACAGACAACCTGCAATCTTCACTTTAGCTTTTATCAAAGGAAATAGTTTAAGAGGTAAGGGATGTTCTCCATTTTTAGGATGAAATGGAGTTAAAGTATATATTATATCAGGTTTATACGAGTTAATTATTTTGGCAAAACATTTTCGGTACGTTGAATTATATAATATTGAATTTATATTAACCGTAATTATCTCATTGAAAAATTCAGAGTCAAAATTTTGAGTAAAATCAGCATATATATCTCTTGCAATATACAATATATAAGCATTTTTAAAACGTGGACTTTTTCTTATATATTTGAAGTATGGTCTGTAGCACATGTAATCGCCTATTCCTACGGGACCAAGTATTACAGTAACTGGTCTCATTCTTTTCTTTCTGGGTTGGAATTTGAATTTAAAGAAAAATATTTCTAATTGAATGTGTCTAGTTTCTGCTCTTTTAATTTTCGCAATTTTTAACATTTTATTTCTACCTTTAATTCTATTTATAAACAGACATTTTTAATGATTCTGAAAATTAATTCTAATTCTCTATCATCTGAGTGTTTTATAATTTTTATTATTTCTTTTTGCATAATCTCACGATTTTGTTTATGTTCAAATTCAAATAGTGTAGATATATTCACATCTAAAGCATTTGCAATTTTATCTAAGTTTTCTATTGTAGTAAAACTATTTCCTGTTTCAATACGGCTTATATGTCTTGATTCCATATTTACAATTTCAGCCAGTTGTTCCTGACTTAATTTCTTTTTTTCCCGTAATTCTTTTAATCTTTTTCCAAATTGTTTTTTTAGATTTTCCATATTATCTCCCACATCAAGAATAATGTGTCTTATTAAAAATTTTAAGGTCTAAATAGATAGAATAATTTATTGATTTTAGACATATTATGTGGTTAAGTATACATAATATGTCTTTAAATACAGAAAACTCATCAAATAATGTGAAGTATGAATTTAAAATATTATACGCTCTCGGTATAATATTTATTGTAATGGGACACTGTCATGGAGGTGGAGTTTCTTTTTTTAATGAATTTTTTCCTTTTTATTCTTTTCATGTCGCATTATTTGTGTTTACTTCAGGTTATTTTTACAAAAAAGAAAATGAATTAAGAATTAAAAATTTTATTTTAAGCAAAACTAAAAAACTGATTGTTCCATTGTATTTATGGAATATCTTTTATGCAATAGTTATTCAAATATTAAAAAATTTTGATTTTTTCCCTTCAATTAAGGTAAATATTGAAACATTATTAGTTGAACCAATAATAAACGGACATCAATTTTTATTAAATCTTGGAGGTTGGTTTGTAATACCGTTATATATAGTTCATATTATTAATATTTTGGCAAGAACAATTTGTTTTAAATTTAATATAAAAGTAAACGAATTTATTTATTTTGTAATATGCTTATTTCTGGGTTTCGCAGGAATTTTACTTTCATCTAAAGGATTCAATAAAGAATGGTTTTTGTTATTAGACAGAATCTTATATTTTTTACCATTTTACAGTCTTGGTATTTTATATAAAAAATATGAAAAATATGACAATTTAAATAACTTACTTTATTTTGGACTTATATTTTTCATTTCATTAATTATCATTTATAAAATTGGATATATGCCATATGTAACACCGAGTTGGGCAAAATTTCACACAAATAATGTTTTTCAGCCTTTTTTTATAGGTTTTATCGGCATATCATTTTGGTTAAGAATTTCAAAAATTTTGTGTCCAGCAATAGGGAAAAGTAAATATATTAACATCATAGCTGATAATACTTACACAATAATGATAAATCATTTATTGGCATTTAAAATAGTTGATACCGTATTTTTCTTATTACATAAATATACGAATATTTGTGCCGGATTTAGAGTATCTTATTATAAATTAGCTTGGAATTATTGTTATTTACCGCATGGCAAAACACAATTTTTAATTATTTATGTAATATTTGGAATTATTTTTTCCATATTTTTAAAAAAATTTATTTTAAAAATAACAACTTATTTTACAACAATTAAATAAGCTCCGTTTTCACCAATTATAAAATTATATGACAGATTTCTATTTCGTATCATACTTATTAACTCATACCACTTCCAAGTTCTGAAGTAATTTTCATTACTTCTGCTTATAAACCACATTGTATATTTCCCTGAATTTTTATCAAAAAACTCATTCATAATATCTATAATTTTGCCATTGTTATTCCAGCCTAAAAAAGTAATAGGTATATCTTTTTTCAAATTATAGTACTTGTTATAATACCTTATAAAATAATAAAATTCATTAGTTGTAAGTATTTTTTGGTTTCCCGAATAATTATTTAACACATATAAGCTTACATTTTTCATTTCTTCTCTGTAGTGTATTGAACGTTTAAAATCATCTTTTCTGCTATAATCAATTAACTTTTCTTGGGAGAAATTTATATATGGAACTTTTATGTTAATCATTAATATTAATAGAGTACATAAGATTAATTTTTGGATAATTTTAAGCTTGCCTGATTCAGTATGAAAAACATTATAATCAAATAACTTGGTAATTAACAATAAAAGTATAGGAAGAAGATATAGGATTAATCTTTCTTCAAATGGATATATTTTCAAAAGACTTGTAATAACAGGAACAAGTATACAAATAAAAAACGCAGTTGCTATTTGTTTTTTTTCTTTAAATAAAATAGTTAACCCAACTATCACTAAAACAACAAATGCATCACAAAATATGTTACTATGGACTGTCATAAAGTATTTTATACTGGTCAAATACATAAATTCTAAAGTTTTATGACCATTCCACCACCAGAAATTTTTCATAAAAGGATAAACATTAACATCCATTAAATATATAACAGAACAGGAAATTATAATACCTGTAATCACAAACATAGATGTTTTAGTGATTTTACGCTCAAATATACAATTAGTTAAAGCAAGTGAAAAAATAATGAATGCAGCAGGAAAAGAAAAAAAGATTAATAACATAGTTATTAACGTATATAAAATAGCTTGTTTAACTTTCCCGTTTATTATACAAGTGTTTTTTATATAACAATAGTTATAAAATAAAAATAGTAAAATACAAATTAATGTATCACTGGAATATGGTTTAAATTCAGCTGAATTATATATAAGAGGAATTGAAATCGCAAAAAGAAACAATCCAAATATTTTACCAATTTTATCTTTTACAAATGCATTTAATAAAAAATAGAATGCGATAACAGATAAACAACCGGAAATATATGGAATAAACCTGAATGCCAATTCATTAAATCCAAATATTTTAACTATAAAGTAAACAGTTAATAAATATAGAGGAGGTGCTTTCTGTTCTGCCTCTAAAGGCATAAACAATGCGCCTATACCTTTATCTATATATGATAAAGCAGTCATTACTTCATCCAGCCAAAATTCTACTTTATAAAGATATAACCTTGTTCTTAAATATATCCCAAACGCAATAATTATAATAATTATCAATGGATATATAAAATGAAGATATTTTTTTAGACTTTGATATTCAAATTTTGCCATAATTTTATTATAATCTCTTAAACAAACAAAAATATCAAAACATATTATGTTGTAATATAAAAAATTGCAAAATGATATTCAAGTTGTTTATATAAAGATTAATATACTCTGACAATATAGTAAATTCTTGATTTTATGGTAATATTATCCTATGAAAACAGAAAAAGAAAAAATGCTTAGCGGCGAATTATATAACGCAAACTATGATATGAGCTTAATAAAAGAAAGAACAAAGTGCAAAAAACTGTGTTTTAAATATAACAATATTTCGCCCGAAAAAACAGAAGAAAGAAAAAAATTAATAAAAAAAATCATAGGTAGCACAAAAGGCGAATTTTTAATAGAACAACCTTTTATGTGTGATTACGGTTATAATATAGAGCTGGGTAAAAATTTTTATTCAAATCATAACCTTATAATTTTAGACTGTGCAAAGGTAACATTTGGGGATAATGTTTTTATTGCTCCAAATTGTGGTTTTTATGCAGCAGGTCATCCGCTTGATTATGAAACAAGAAATAAAGGACTTGAATATGCAAAACCTATAAAAATAGGGAATAACGTTTGGATAGGCGGAAATGTAGTTATTTTAGGCGGTGTAACTATAGGGAATAATGTTGTCATCGGAGCAGGTTCACTTGTTACAAAAGATATTCCTGATAATTCCCTTGCTTTTGGAGTTCCGGCTAAAAAAATTAAAGAATTATAAAATAAACTAATAAAGACTAAAAAGAGGACTTATGAAAAAATTTATTATTGTTTTATTACTTATAATTTGTTTTTCTTTAGAAGCTAAAGCCATAACATATAGCAAATATGGAAATACAATATACGGTTCAGATGGTACTTCATACACAAAATACGGTAACACCGTATATGGTTCAAATGGTACAACTTATACAAAATATGGAAATACTACATATAGTTCAGACGGTACTTCCTATACAAAATATGGGAATACCACATACAGTTCAGATGGTACAAGCTATACAAAATACGGAAATACTACATATAGTTCAGAAGGTAGTTCTTGCACAACATACGGAAATACTACGTTTTGTGATTAATTTGTTTAAAAACTTTTTAAAAATAATCTATAATCACAACTTTTCGCTTGTTCATTGTAACTGTTTTATTTAATCCACAAGAAAAATTTCTAATTTTATTTAATTCTTTTTTGTATACAAAGCTAAAAACGAAAGGAGAAAATCAAATGTATACAAAAGAAGAAAAAGAAATTATGAAAAAGTTTGTGCAATATATTAAAAAATTCAGAAAGAAAAACAATTACTCGCGAAATCTCTTTGCAGAAAAAACGGATTATCAAAGAGAACACATTGCAAAAGTTGAAACAGGAAAAAGAAATTTAACTCTTAAATATGTTATAAGGACAATTATAGCTTATAAAATATCAATTCAAGAATTGTTTAAAGATGAATAAATATCAAAATAATAACTTTCAAATTAGGAAGTTATTATTTTATTTTTTTCAAATTAATACATTTTGTTATCAAATAGGCTACATACAAAGTTAGCTTTTTAGGTCACAATATAAATATGTTAAATAATGAAATAAAAAGAAAATTACTTGGTAATAATATTGCACTATTCAGGAAACAAAAAAATCTATCTCAAAATCAACTTGCTGAATTAGTGGATGTATCAAGAGAACATATAGCCAAAATTGAAACTGCAAGGAGAAATATGAGTATGGATTTATTATTTAAAATATCTTTTGCTCTTGATACTCCTGAATATAAGTTTTTTATTTTTAAATAAACATACTTAATCCAGTGTCGCAATAATTCACTTCGTTATGGTTGCCGTGAGCAAACGGAAGGTTGCAACATTAGATTAAATTTATAATAGTTGATATAAAAATTAATTAATTATTGCAATTTTTATTACATTATCCAGTTTATTTTCAAATATTTGGTACGCTTTTTCAATATCTTTAATACTAAATTTGTGAGTTATTAAAGGAGTTGTATCAATTTTTCTCTGTTCAATTAAAGATAAAATTTCGTCACAATCACACCCATCTACACCTCCTGTTTTAAATATAAGATTTTTACCATACATATCAGGCAATGGGAGAATCATAGGTTTCTCGTAGAGTGCTATAATTGTTACAATTGCATTAGGCCTTGCAGTTTGCCAAGCCATTTGAAAAGACTCTTCATTTCCTGCAACCTCAATAACAACATCAGCTCCACCATTTTCACTTTCTTTTTTTACTGATTCAAAGCATTTTTCAGGTGATACCGTAATAATATTTGGGTAGTGATTTTTTACAAAATCTCTTCTTTTTTCATCTTTTTCACATACGATAATTTTTTTAGGATTTTTCAACATAGTACATAATAATGTGCATATACCGGTTGGTCCTGCTCCAATAATTAAAACTGTATCATTAACTTTAATTTCTGATATTTTTGCCGCCCAAAATCCTGTAGCTAATATATCTCCTACAAAAAGTGCTTGTTCATCAGAAACAGAGGCAGGAATTTTGTTTAATCCTTGATCCGCATAAGGAACCCTGACATATTGAGCTTGACCACCATCTATACGACAACCTAAAGCCCAACCTCCATCTTTATCCGTACAATTATTAACAAATCCATTTTTACAATAAAAACACTTTCCACAAAATGTTTCTACATTTACAGTTACTCTGTCACCTTTTTTAACATTTTCAACTTCACTTCCGGTCTCTTCAACTATCCCAACCATTTCGTGCCCCAGAGTTATTCCTAAAACCGCTTTAGGAACGGAACCATGTTTAATATGCAAATCACTGGTACAGATACTACTCATTGTAATACGAACAATTGCGTCTTTTGGATTAAGAAGCTTCGGTTTCGGTTTTTCTATAAGTTCCAAAAAACCATAATTTTTATATGTATAAGCTAACAAAATTTCTCCTTTAGCATTCTGTTGAAATTATTATAACACACGACTTTTTATTCTTTAAATAAATGATTAGAGTCTTAAATTCTTAATGGGTTTTATTTGTGACCTTTTAATTGTAATTAACCTGTGTTAGCGGACACGTTGAGATTATGACGATTTTATACAAATTGCCTAAAATACATAATGAAATGTGACTTTTTATCCACTTTATATTAAAAAAATATAAAGAGACGATATAAATTGAAAAGTTTAACAATAGATATAAATTATCTGTTAGTTTAATAATACTGTTCTGGAAGTTAAAGAAATGGTTAGACGTAAATGTAAATGTGGCGAATACTCTTTGTATGTATGATAAAAAATGTAACTATAAAAATTAATTCACAACATTCTAAATTTTATAAAAAATCTCTAACATGAGCAAAAAAACAAGTGAAAAAATATGTTGAATTAATCGAAAAAACAAAAGGTATGAGACATACAGAAATCGTAGAATTTTTGGCGGATTGGAATAAAAAGCATTTTGATAATAAAGTTATTCCGTTTTATGTAAAGCAAAAATTAAATATGAACAATTTGGTAAAGATACACTTTTATCAAAAAAGGATTTAAAAAAGAAGAATACCTTGTAAACCCAGAATATTATAAGTATTATAAAAAACTTTATTTAAATCAAAATTTACCATCTGCTATCGATTATTAAATGCAAATACTAAATTATACAAAACAAAAAAATAAAATTAAAAATGCATTCTCATTTAGAGGGAAGGACTCAATCACCCTCACAATAAAAAATTCACAATTTAAACAGTTTCTATCTGAACTTATATCTATTATTCTCATATTGAAACTTCTAACTAAATTATCAAATGTAGTAAAACTGTCAAATAAAGATTAAAGCTACTTTCAGATTAAGATTTACATAAAAATTAAGCAAATAATTTTTTGCATTTTTCTTGAATCTCTAATGCAATATCTTTTGCAAATTTCTCTTTTAGTCCTATATTTTTTGCAATGGCTAAAATATTATCTAAAGATGGATTTTTTCCCTCACCATTTATTGTTGTTGCATGTTCTCCGTTGAACGAAGAACTATATGTTAAATCGTATGCAGGAGATAAGTGCCATTCTTTTTTATCATCGTCATAGAGGAATGAAAAATTCTTGGAATGATCATCTCTATTGTGAGCAAATACATTAAAACACATTAACCTGAATAATTGTTCAATGTCTTTATAATTTCTTGTAAGTTCAAGTGTAAGCTTCATTAACAAATTATAATCAAGATTAGGAAGTCTGTGGCTCGTTTCTAATAATCCACTAACGGATACCATATGTACTTTTTTACCATTTTTGCGATCAAATCTTTTTATGCCAAAATACCCCGAACAAATTTCTGATGAAAAAAGTTTGGTTTCTGTCATATTAATTCCACAATCTTTAGCACATAGGGAATATTGATACTCTTTTTCCCCAATGTTTTTAAAATCAATCGATGACGGAAATTTAATTATCCAATCTTCATTATTTATAGATGTCAAAATCTTTGGTCTTGCTCCACCGGACGAACCACCTAGTCGAAAGAGTTCATCTAAATTGTCTGAATTTTGTGATTCTAAAATTTTTGAACATTCTTGAGCGAGAATATCAAGATCTGAAACATTGTTTTCTGTTTTAAACTTATGTTCGGGTTTATATGTTAAAGCACCCATACCACAATCTTGAACAATCGCAAGCCGATTGAGATTGTCAATTTCAACAGGGTTTATTTTATTTTTTAAAAATAACCTGTCAACAAGTAGCCTACCCCAACCATCAGGCAAACTGTCGTTAAAAACTCCAAATAACCCGTCAAAAGGTTCATATTTTGGGATAAAAACTTTCTTGATGAGAGGTAAACTAAAAGGCGATATGCTAAACCCTTTATTTAACCAATCAGAATCGTATTCAAATGCAACAACTTTTTCAGGGGTTCTTGCTAGAGTGCCAACTAAAATATCATTATAAAATACTTTTAAATATTTACAGTTGTCCATTTATAACCTCATCAATAGAATTGTAGCTTTTATGCGTAAATAAGTTTTCAAAATCCTTTTCTAAATTTAAGGCAATCAGAATTTTTATCAAAGAATGTAGTGATATTTCATATTTTGATTCAAACCTTTTAACAGACCCTAAACTTACACCAGATTTTGCAGCAAGCTGAACCTGTGAAATTTTAAGCATTTTTCTCTGTTGTTTAATCTTTTCGACAAATTCTTTTGCAATATCATTGGGCGATTTTGGATTAAAAAGAAACTTATTCATAGATAATATATTATACCTTTTGTATTTAAAAGTCAATTCATAGATAATATATTATCTATGAATTTAAAAAGGTATATCAAAACACAACATTATAACTTATGTTGTATTTTTTAAGATTGATATTGGACTTATTAATAATTCGTTAGTTCATCTTTATTTATTAATAAAACATGTCCTGAGAATCTAGTACTCAACAACTTGTTCTGAAACTCTCTATTTAAATCCAAAATGATTTGTTCGCTACTTTTTATGTTACCCACAATTAAAACAATAACTAGCTCAAGACTTTTATTTGTACTAAACGAATCTGAATATTTCAAAATTTGTTCTATAGTGTTATAAAATATTTCTAAAATACGTTCTTGATTAATTATATATTTAAATTCAAATAAAATATCTTTTTGGGGCATATTTGCAATTCCATCAAACATAAAAGATTGTCCCTTATCGGGTACTTTAAATTTTATATTTTGCATTATATTATAGTTGTACATTTTTTCCAAATATCTAACAGTTTTGTTTTCAATACTTTCATATTCAATTTTTGTAATTTGTTGACTAATTGAAATATATTTATTTGTTTCTGATGTTTTATCATTCAATTTAGTATCGATATCTAGATTACTTAGCTTTGTCCATTTTTCACTATTGCCCGCTTGTAATTTGAATAAATCTGCATAATAATTTGAATCTTTTAAAAAAATGCCATATACATTGTATATCATATGGTCTATATATCGAATATTTGATAGTTTTCTTGGGTTATAATGTTGCTTTTCGTACTCTTTTCGTAAAGTTTCTTTTATGTCATCATCTGCCCCAAAGAATCTATCAATTAATTCACCTATATTTTCCGGCATTTGCGGATAAATAGGTAAATTTATTATTTTTTGCATATACTCATATATTTTATCTTCCGTAATATTCTCATCCTTTAGGGCTTTTTTTATAATTGTTTCATCCATTGCAAATATTACTATTAAATTGCTTCTATCAGTGTCAGACATTTCTAAGAATTGACAAATTGAATCTAAAATTTGTTTGATATGCTTAGAGGAGCATCTATCTAAATTATCAATAAAAAGTACAATTCTTTTTTTATGATTATTGCTTAAATAATCCATTACAAAGGATACTAAACGTTTAATTTCTTTTCTAAATCCGAGTTGTTCATTGTATTCAGGAAGTTTAAAAAATTTAATAAAAAATTTATCTATATTTACAAAGCCAAATTTGAATAAATCCGGGAAAATAGTAATAATAAAAAGACCTATAAATTGTAGTTCCCAAGGTAAATTACAAATATCTGTTAATATTTTTATTTTTAAGTATTCGTTTGAAACTTGCAAAAATAAAAATATTAAATATAGGCAAAATAATTTTACTAAAATCTCACTCCAATAATTTTTTGCATAGGACCATATTGTATTTAGTAAATATGAAAAATAAAAAGTTGGACGACTTTTGCATTTATTCATAAGTTCCATTATTAAAGCTGCCCATATATTCTCTTGGTCATTATATTGCCAAGCATCAAAATCAACAATTTCACAGTTATAGCATGGTTTTTCCTTGCCGAAGAGGGCAAGTATCTTTTCTTTAAATGAAAAAGTTGTCTTAAGGTAATCTTTTATAAAATTGAATAATTGTGTTTTTCCATTTCCCCAATCAGCATAAATACCAATATTTAGCGGTTCAACATTTTTGTTCTTTATAATTTGCTTTGCCAAATACTTAGCTATTTTTTTTCTATCCAAATAATCTTCAGTCTTTTTTATATTTGGATAAATTTCCTTTTTCTTCGTATTGAGGGCATTCTTAATTTTAGTTGGTTGTCCGAATTGTTTATTGCTATTGGCTTCATTTCCTTCAAACGGATCATAAAGATTTATATCGTTACCATCATTTCTTTCAGCATTGCCTTCGGCAATTTCTTCATTCCCTAATTCAGGATGCTTATTCAACAATATTTTATTTGTATCTGATGCAAAATCAAAATTCTCTTTTAATATGTTACATACAGAATTAAAATTTGCGATTACTTTATTTGAGTCTAATTTTGTGCCACAACAATTATTAAAATCAATAGAATAAATTTTCTCCCAATTATTTAAATATTGCTTTATGTTTATATTACTTGAATTACTTAAATTTACTCCAACATCGCAACCTGCCCAAATTATTCCTTGAGTAAAATAACATACTAACTGTATAGCATTTTTATGATCCGGTATATTTTTAGGATGTAACATCAAAACAGCTCTTTGAGAACCAAAGTTGCTAGGTCCTTCAAATCCAAAATAACTTCTAACTTTATTATGCCAGCCTTGTGAATTTTTACTTTCCCAAGTGTTTTCAATATTCAAACTCAGTAATAGTTCGTTTCTTATAACTTCTATTGCTTTCCAAACACTATTCCTAAGTTTTATATCGTAAATAAAAGGTAATAAATACCTGTAAAGAGCACCCCAAGATTGAAAAGGATTCCCTTTCTCATAGTTATTTATAAAATCAATAGCCTCTTTATGAGAGTATTCTAAATAGGGTTTAAAGCTATCAGTTATTTTGTTTATAAAATCTGTTTTAATTTGCTCTATACTTTCTTTCAGTTTTTCTGCAGAATTAATTTCTTTTTTAATAAACATTTGAGCTATAACATACCTAATTATACTTATTGCACCACAAGTGTATGATTCATTTGCTATATCATCTAATTCTTGTTCTGATAAATTTACAATTTCATCATAAAGTGCAAAATCTACATTATTAGGCAAATCGTTGTATATCGCCATTTTTTGAGATGTTGTAACTATTAGATCTATAGCACTGACCAATAAATTTTTATTACCTTTATCGAAAGAATCTTTTTGAGAAATAATGTATAAATCTTCAAATACATCTCTTTTATTTTTTATTAATTCTCTTAAGTTATTAACTTCTGATTTATTCATACATAGATTTTAACACAAATACTAACTTTGTTATTTCTATTCACTATATTTATATATAATCTAAAAATTAGATTTATTATACGAAACAAAGTCTAGCTGAGCCTGTATCTAAAATGAAGCGAAGCGAAATAATAGTGAAAAATAAATTAACTAAAAAGGTTTTGGATATTTAATATTCTAAATTCAGAATACAATTTGCGAAAAAAATTCAGGATACGTTTGAAAGTTATCGTAAAACACAATTAAATAAGTATTTTTGGAACTTCAAAGATGATAACTCCTTGAAATTTAATTTTTATAACAAACGAGTGAGCGAAAAGCTAAATTTGTTTGGGCTTTTCTGAAAGAGTGCGTGAAATAGCGAAGCTATTATTTTGAATTACATTAGAATTTCAATCATTTTGGAATATCAAATTGGAATATTGAAAGAATGTAATTTGGAACACCAATAAAACACCTTTTAGATGGCATTTAAATGCCATTTAAATTTTGCAATAAATCTATAAAACTTCCAACTAAAACGTCGAACTCGCAATACTTTATGTCAAATTCCATGATATAAAACAAATGATATAGTCTTGTTTTGAGGTTTATTTGTATAACCTGAAAAAAAATAGCTGGGGATACTTAAATCGTAGCCGAGCAAAAGCGAGGCATACGAGAGAAGTATGCGCAGGTGACGTAGAAAAACAAGCGCAAGCTTAGATTTTCAAGTCAGCCAGCTGAGGCGTAGTCTCGACTCCAATAAAATAAAGTACCTTAAAATTAAAATAGCTGGGGAGAGGCTCGAACTCTCGACCTCACGGGTATGAGCCGTACGCTCTGACCAACTGAGCTACCCAGCCAAAAGCTATATTAATTATTATATGCTCAAAAAAAAAATACAATAGTTTTATTTGGGACTTATATATTATTTCCCGCCGAATATGTTTAAAATATGGTAATAACTTCACAATAGACCAGTTAATATATTATCAAAACCTGAATTTTGTTGCAGATACAAACTCACTTGCTTCTCATAAGCCACAAGTTTGCTATTTAATCTTGTTTCGCAAATTTTTACTCACCCTTCAGAGTACTAGTAAAATTTACTCTGACAATTTATATCTTTGTATTTTAATCAAAATTGAAATAGTTAAATCGACTTTTAAGTAGTCTAATGCAATTTTCATGTAAAAGATTTATTAATAAGCATTATGAAAATGAATACAATAAATAAATTATTAAAAGCTCTGGGAGAAAACATAGAATTAAAGCCGGATAATTGGACAAAAGAAAAAACTTATTATTCAATAGGATGTTATCCTGCTAAAAAATGGATAGCTAATATAATTCCTTTAGAGTTATTGAATCGAAGTGTAAAAGATGCAATAAATTCAATAGTAACATTAAGTGAAAATGATTATTTTTTTGAAACATTTCCTGATAATGTAGCAAGCCCTGATTATGGTGATAATTGGGGAAGATTGGCTAATTATATAGAATTAAATAACCGAGCCATTGCTCAAATGGATGAAGACAGAACATGCTGCGGCAATTTAAGCTGCATAAAACTTTTGCCTGCGATTCCGCCATCTGCTAAAAGCTGGGCAAACTGCATAATCATCTCGCAGATTTTCCCTAACATCTTTGGAGATAGCTACAATAAAGGCCCGTTTGAAGAAAATTCTATTTACGGAATAAAATTAAATGCTGGCTACAGTGACAATATAATTTCAACTTCGCTTACAGATAAGATATCAGCAGAAGACCAGCTTCGTGCATTTAATGATTTAGCACATTTTAGAGGAATAAAGACAGGGTTTAGAACAGTAATATCTGCAGACCAAATAAAAGTGGCATATCCTGACCGCCAAGATGAAACATTCAGCTGGCAAAACCCGGAACACGTTGAAATTTATATTCAAGAGAGCGTAAAATTAATGAATTTGGGGTTTGAAGCTATGTTTATAGATTCTGCAAAACACATAGGCGGGTATGATATGGGAAATTATACGGGAGTAGGTGCTCTGCCAGATTATCCGCAGATGCAGTATATTTTAAATGAAATCCGCCATAGAAGCGGAAAAACGACAATAAGTTTTGCAGGCGAAAAAAGCACGGATGATTTTGACCGTTATCAAAATATGGGACTTAACACCGGAACTGATTTTATAACCGGTGATGATTTTGAAGCGGTAAAAGCATTATCGGAGAAGCTTAAATACAACAGAGTCTATGCCCGGGGGTTGAAATAGAGAATGATAACTATG
>CANQOM010000008.1 GCA_947625445.1 Candidatus Gastranaerophilales bacterium | reverse complement strand
GCATGTGGTTGTGGTAAATTTAGTATTGCAGTGGTTTCTACAATTCTTGCAGTTGCTATTCTTGTTTTAATAAGAATTTTTGAATTAAAAATAATGCCCGGAAATCT
Source organism: Candidatus Gastranaerophilales bacterium (assembly GCA_947625445.1). GTDB lineage: Bacteria > Cyanobacteriota > Vampirovibrionia > Gastranaerophilales > Gastranaerophilaceae > Avigastranaerophilus. Next base: position 24,646 of record CANQOM010000008.1, on the reverse strand, counting down.
TAAACATTTAAGGAAAATAAAAATTACTTTTGTATGTAAATATGAAGAATATAATGATGTTTATACTAAATTTACCGATAAATTTCCTGATATTATTGATTATAATCATAAGACAATTGATGAAGAAGGAGATAACATAAAAATTAACGCTAAAATTGTATCAAATATTAAAAATCCTGTTCCTCATATATACCGCTCAATGGAAGAAATAAAAAATCTACATTCTTTAAGTGTAAAAGAAATTTTTGATTAGATATAAAAAAAAATGATATAATTAAATTTGTTCGGGGAAAGTATGCAAAAGACAGAAAAATTATATTCGGATATACCGCCTACAAGACTTAGAAACAGAAAAGAAAAATTTAGAAAGGCACAAAATCTTCCTTTTTGGACTTGGCTTGCCGATAGAATCTTTTTTAGAATGGTAAGTCACAGATTCTATGCTTTGAGAGTGAAAAATATAGAAGCATTTGAAGAAAAAAGGAATAAAAACTTTCCTTGTATAATTTATGCGCCGCATATGAACTGGTGGGACGGAATTATCGGGTATTATTTGATGCGTCGAGTTTTCAAAGTCCGCCCGAGGATGATGATTGAAGAAATGAACAGATTTCCTCTGTTCGCTCTCATTGGAGCTTTTCCTGTTAATAAAGCTTCTGCTCAAGAAGCTATGATTTCTTTAAAATACATTGTTGATGACCTTAAATATTCTGATATGGGATTTTGGATTTTTCCTCAAGGTATTGTTAAACCACCGAATTTCAGACCAATAGAATTTCAAACCGGGCTTGCTTATGTTGCTCAAAATGTTGCAAAAAAACATGGCGGGGTTAATCTTATTCCTGTTGCAGTAAATTATACATTTTTACGGGAAGACAGACCTGAATGCCTTGCTCAGGTTGGGGAACCTATTATTATTACTGCTGAAAATTCTAAATTTGACAGACATGAATTTACTTTAAAAATTCAAAAAGATTTTGAATCGCTTTGCGATGAACAACTTCACAGTTTCTCAAAAGGAGAAGTTACTGGCTATGAATATATTTTTAGGCAGGATTTACCCTGGAACAGAAAAATAGAAAAAAAACTTAAAAATGTTGCTTTGGAAAATGTTGATGAATAATTTAAAATATGTAAACTTTTCTTAATTTTCTGAAATTTTTAATTATTTTTATACTTTATATAATAAGAAACTTGTATGGAGTTGTATGGAAAACGCTACTGAACTTGAAAATGATATTCAGTTGGTGAAATCATTTTTGAATAACTGTGTAAAGAATTACAGATATGCACTGAAAAAATTTAACAGTGCAGATAAAATTTTTCATGCAAGAAAAAAATTTATTTATTCTCAGTTTAAAACTATATTTTTTAATAATTTTATTGCGGAAAATAAGCAATGTAGGGAAGATTTCTGAAATATCCCTTATAATCCAGACCATAACCAACAACAAATTTATCTTCTATTTCAAATCCGTAAAAATCCGGTTCTATATTTACTTGTCTCGCACATTTTTTATTTAGTAATGATACAAAAACCAATTTTTTTGGTTGATGTTTTATTTTAAACATGTCTGTTAAAAATCTGGCAGTTAGTCCTGTATCTATTATATCTTCTACTATTAATACATTTTTATTATTTAAATTGGGCAATGTTAAATCTATAGCCTGTAAATTATTTGTTGATTTAGTTTCATTACCGTAACTTGATATTCTTATAAATTCCATTTGAATATTATGGTTAAATTGTTTAACAAAGTCTGCACAGAACATAACAGATCCTTTTAATACACAAATAACATAAATATCTTCATCTTTTTCAAATACATTTTCGACATCTTTTGCCAATGATTTAATCTTATTTTTAATTTCTTCTTCAGTGATAAGTATTTTTAAATCAGACATTAATTTATCAGACATTTTCAATTTTCTCCATTTTTAATTTATGTGTCGGATTTGTAATTGTTCTTAATTTTTCATTTAACCCTATTCCTGCTGCCCATAAAACTTCTTTATCTTTACACAACAATATTATTTTATCTCTGTCATGTTCAGGTATATTTTTATTAATTAAATATTTTTTCAGTTTCATTTTACCTTGCATTCCAAAAGGTTGAATAATATCTCCGTTTCTTCTTGTCCTTATTGTCAGAGGAAATTTAATATTTTCAAGATTTACGTATGCACAATTACTTATTGCTTTTGGGTAATTTTCAACTTTTTCACTATATTTTTCTATTATAATTTGATAATTTTCACCGATTTTGTATTTACCTTCTTCTGTTATTTTTACTTCTTCGTCTATTTTTTTATAGTGTTCCGAGTGTACAAAGTATGTATATTTACTTGAAACAAATAACCACAAGTCGTTTTTCAGTGATAGAGTTTTTCCTGTTTTAGATTTTTGATTTTCTGTAATAAAATTTATTATTTCCTGAATTTTAGTAAAACTCGGTTCTAAATCATTTTTTACTAAAAGTTTATATACAAAGTGTTGTTTTATTGCCGAATTGAGTATAAGAAAATTTTGTGTTAACCATTTGTTTCCGATAGTGATTTGATTTTCTATATTATGCATTAATTCGTTTATAACTTTATTATTTCCGGCTGCAATATCGGCCAATGTTATTAATGAATTTTCAATATTAGGATTAATTAACTTAATTGCAGGCATGATATTATGCCTGATATTATTTCTTGCATATTTCGTATTGGAATTACTTGAATCATTGTTAGGATAAAGCTCATTTTTTATGCAGTATTCTTCAATATCTTTTCTTGAAAAATTCAAAATAGGCCTTATTACTTTAAATCCGTCTAAATTTCTTAGTTCTCTTATTCCCTCAAGTCCGTTTAGACCAGTTCCTTTTATAATTCTGTATAAAATAGTTTCGGCATTGTCACTTTTTGTATGGGCAGTTAAAATTGCATCAGCTTCAAATTCTTCTGCACATCGTTTAAAAAAATCATATCTCATTTCTCGTGCAACGAGTTCAGATGCTTTTAAACCTTCTTTAAGAGTATCTGAAATGAATGTTATATCATTATCTTCGCAAAATGCAAGACAACGTTCTTTTTCTGCTTCTGATTCTTTTCCTCTCCAATTGTGATTCAAATGAGCGGCAACCAATAAAAAACCGTATTCCTTTGATAACTTATTCATTATATCCAATAGGCACATAGAGTCCCATCCGCCTGAAAACCCAACTATAAAAGTAGTTTCGCATGAAATATTTACATACTTTTTTAATATATTTTTTACGGTTTCTATCATGCTTTTATTATATCAGATTTATTTATTTTGTCCGAGTAAAATTTCTCGGATAATAAAAGGTGTTACAATGTTATGTCGAAGATAAATCGGTCATTTAGTTTAACATTGGTTTATTTTGTATTTTCATGAATAACGAGTTGAGGAAATGGTATTTCAATCCCTTCTTGTTCAAATCTTTCTTTAACCATTTGATTGAATCTTCGTTTTACTGCCCACTGTTCGTGTGGTGTTGTTTTTATTCTGAATAATATTTCTATTGATGAATCATTAAATGTATTTAACCCGAAAACTTCTATATCTGATAGTATATATTTTCCGTATTCCGGACATTCTCTTATTTCTCTTCCTAAATCTTTTAAAACATCTATTACATGACTCACATTAGAGTTATATGACACTCCTATATTGAAAAGAGGGTAAGAAAAATCTTTAGTTTGGTTAATAATAGTATCAATTTGACCATTTCTAAGATAATGTACATCTCCGTTAAAAGTTCTTATAACTATCATTGTTAATGTTATTTTTTCTACAGTACCTGTTGAATTATTAACTGTAACATAATCTCCCAGCCTTAATTGACCGGAAAGAATTATTGAAAGTCCGGTAAAAATATCTTCTACAATTTTTTTACCGCCAAAACCGACTGCAACCCCTACTACTCCGGCAGTTGCCAATATTGGTTTCATATCTATACCGAAACTTTCCAATATGTTTGTAGTAAAAAATAAAATTATTAATATGTCTATTATATATATGCCAAGTTGTCTTAAGGTTCTGTACTGTTTTCTTACTTCTTCATCCGAAATTTTTGACACTATTTTATTAAAAAATAAATTAAATGTTTTATTTACCAGTCTTAAAACTATTACGAATAATATTAATTCCAATAATGCTCTGCCTATAACAAAGAAATTTATTTTTGTTAAATGGGCTGAGAGTATTTGTTTTATAATTTGTTCCACTTGTTTCTCCTTAATTGGTATATAAGTAATTAACTATCCAAAAATAAAGTTTAGTCAAGAGTTTTTATTTCTGCCAATAAGGATAATATTCGATAATAATTTTATCTTTATCTGTAATTTTAGCGTTTCCACCTAATAAAATATTTGTTAATGAACCTGTAGGCGGTAAAGGAGTTAGTGCCCATTTTAATGGAAGTACGTATATAGTAAAATCTAATCCCTTTTTTACATATAAACCTTTTAGTTTATTTTTATCCAAACCTGGTATTTCAAAATTGTCTATAATTATCATTCCGGGGATACCGTTCATACCTCTTGTTGTGTAGGTTTGTATTGTACCTGTTACTATATCTGAACGTTTTAAAATTAATTCGTTATTATAAAAAACATCTTCGAGTACTTTAAATTTTAGTTTTTGACCGTCATATATTCTATTTTTTTTGCCATAAATATTTTCGGTAATTTTTAATTTTATTTTGAAATTTTCTAAAGATTCATAGTTATAGTCAGTATTTGAAATCGGTTTTATTACTTCAACATTTTTTAGTGTTTGGTCAACAAATGAATCAATCATTGTTGCTTTCGCATTTATTGTTGTGAAAGTGAAAAATATTAAAAAAGTATATATAACTTTATTCATATTTAATTATTTCCTTAGAACCCGATTCGATTTTATGTTGGAATTTTTTTCTGTTTTCTATGGATGTTAACAGAAAATTTTGATAAGCATCAGAAAATAAATATTCATTATTTTTCAGATAATAAGGATATTTAGTATAAATATATTCATATATGTAAGCTAATCTTTTCGAAGTTAAATTGTGAGAAGAGAATAAATCATATCGTTTTTGAGGATAAGCTTTATTAGTATATGTTATAAATGCGATGGGATTATAATCTGCATTTACCATTAAATCTATTGCTCTTTTATCAAATAATAATTCAAATTTTTTAGGAGCAGCTTTAATTTGTGCAGAACTTACTATCCCTCTTAATTTACCCGAATATGATTCGTTACTTTTTGCTATTTCTCTTGCAAGTATTGCTGCTATTTCATTTTCATCTGATGCATATTTTATTAATTTATCATATAAAACTATTTGTCTTTGCGTAAGACCCGGCTCTCCTTTTATTAATTTATCTTCTTTGCTATATGCAAATATCATTCTGTTTTCTATTTTATTTGCATTTAATATTTTCAAGCCGATATTAGTTATATTATTTTGATTTTTAATATCATTTAAAACAGAATTAATATCTTCTATTGCAAAAGCTTTATAAAAAAACATACAAAAGAAAACAATAAAAAGTGCTATTATCTTATTCATATCCTTAACTCCTGACTTTATTATATGTAATTTTTTTTTAATTTACAACTGAATGACAATAATATTTCATTAGAATTTATATATCTGTCAGTCTGAACTTCACAAAGTGAACAAAATTGTTTAAAATTTCAAAACTTTAGACCTTGAAAAAAATAAAGGGTGACAGGTTATCTATTTTAGTGAAAATTTTTTTATTAATTCCATATTTTATAATAAAAAAGACTGCTAAATGCAGTCTTTTTAAATTTTTATTACCATAAAGATGGAATCTTTCAGTGCTTTAATTGAATGCATAACATTTTTTTCAAATAAAAAGAATTGGTCTTTTTTAAGTTTATATTTTTTTTCTTCATCATCTGATTCGTCAGGCATTTCACATCCGCAAGCAGAACATGTACAATTATCAATAGCGCTGAATTTTAATTCGATTTCACCTTCTGTTACATATATACAAACATCAGAGTGTGACATATGAGCTTCAATTTCTTCATGTTTTTTTAATGAAACAAGTTTTAAATGTGCGCCGTTATTTTCCATTATATCCACTATTTCACGTGGCGATTCTTTTGTATTAATAAGGTCATGTATTTCTAAAGTTCTATATAGCATTTTTCTGCTCCTTTCATTTAAGAACAGATTAATTTCTTTTTTTGTTATATATAATCCCAAATCGGTTATGATGGTTGACTTATATTTTAATTAAACTCCGGTAAACATTCTTGTATTTTCTATTTTGAAAAAATTCAGAATTTTCTTCATTAAAAATAAAGTTAAGAAGCTTACAATAAATACAAATAAATATCTTAATGAAGCAATTCCAAAAGCTATAAGACCTTGTATTATATTTGTTACTTCCATTACTTTTGGAATATTCAATAAATGATTAAAAGCAAAAATAAAATACCAGTGTATAAAGAATAACCCAAAACTATATTTAGCTATGACATCCAGACAATTATTTAATTTATCAAATGATTTAATTTGTTCGTCATAGTGCTTTAAATAACCTAATGTAACTAATGTTAAAAATATTTTTGAAACAGTACCGTTTATATTCTTAAAGTATATATCAGCTATAGAACTGATAATCATAAAAAATATTAATATCCGGCGTTTATCATATAAAAAATCAATTTTTTCTTTGTATTTAGATAAATACATGCCGAGAATATACATAGAAGAAAAATGAATAAAACCACTTAATACATATTTTAAATATTCCAAATATCTGTGAAAGTAATCCAGATTCATAACCCATTCAGGCTCTATATCTCCACGGGGAATAAAAATTGTAATTAAGAACAGAATAGGTAGAAGTTTATATAAAATATTTTTCTTTTCCAAATATAAAAGAAGATAGCTTAACAAAAAGAATATAACTATCATAGGTATGAACCAGGTTGGAACATTATGAACTCTGCCTGTGGTCAAAAACATACCGATTTGTAAAAACGGATTTACTCCGTAAAACGGATTTTTATAAATAGTAGGAATCGTAAAACATAATATTATACCCGGAATTGCAGTTAACATATAGGGAATAATTACATTTTTCCATTTTTTCTTCATATAATCTTTAAATTCATATTTATATGAAAGATGCTGGAATAAAAAACCGGAAATGAATATAAACAGAGCAGTTCCTCCTGCCCATATTTCAAAAGATATGTTATTTAATATACTTCCCTTTGTACCTATTTGCATAGTATGACCTGCAATAATTAATAAAATAGCAAGTCCTCTGAAAACATTTATATAATTTAATAACTGTTTTTTAGGTTTAACTGTAACTGTATTTTCCATAGAAGTTCCTTTTAAAATTACAATATACCTGTGAAAAAAATAAAGCAACTTTTTATATTTTTTGTTTTTGATATTTAAAAAAAGGAATAATAAATGAATCCGATTTCTGTATCATTTGGAAAAAGAATCCCTATATCAAACTGTAAGATTTATGATAAACAAAATCATTCTTATGTTAATGCTACTTTTTATGAGCTTGATTGTAAAGATGTTTCTGATATTTTAGACATTGAAGAAGCTAAGGGTAATTGGAAATTCAAAGAATATATTTCAAAAGATATGAAAGAAGTTTTGTTTCCTTCGCTTTCAAAATTATTTAATTTTTTTGAACCGATACAAAGATTTTATGTTTTAAAAACAGATAATAATGATGAAACAGTAGGAATAATGGAAACCAGAGAAAGTAATAAGATTTCAGGAATTAATATTCATGAAATAGAAAGTGACCCTGAAAAAAAATATAAATATATCGGGAAAAATATGATTGCACTTCTGTGCAAAGAAAGTTTAAGTGATAAAAAAAGCCCTGTATACGTTGAAATTCCTCTTTCCGGTGCTATGGATTTTTATTCAAAATGCGGATTTATGAAAAATAGTGAAGGAATGTTATATCTTTCAAAAAGGAAAATGAAAGGATTATCACAAAGTGTATAAAATTATCCGAGTAAATTTTTCATTATAATTTACATATCTGTCTTGCTGAACTTACTTCAGCATCTCTACATTCATATAGCCGAAATAAATTTAAGCTAGAATGACAACCTTATTATTGCTCAAAAGTTTTATAAAATAGCTTTATGATTTTTTATATGTATTCATAAATCCGGTGTCAAAATTACCGCTTATAAATACTTCATTTTCGATTAAATCTTGGTAAAAAGGAAGTGTTGTTTTAACTCCGGTAATAACATATTCTTTTAAAGCTCTGTACATCCTTCTTCTGCATTCTTCTCTTGTCGGTGCCCAGCACATAAGTTTGCTAATTAAAGAATCATAATACGGAGGTATTTTGTAACCTGAATATACATGAGAATCAACTCTTACGCCAAAACCTCCCGGAGTAATATATCCGTTAATTTCACCCGGAGCAGGAAGAAAATTTCTTTCCGGGTCTTCTGCATTTATTCTGCATTCTATTGCATGCCCTGATAATTTAATGTCATCTTGAGTGTATGACAGTTTATTTCCTGATGCAATATTAATTTGTTCTCTTACTATATCAACATTTGAAATCATTTCAGATATACCATGTTCTACTTGGAGTCTGGTATTCATTTCCATAAAATAGAAATTTTTGTCTTTATCAAGTAAAAATTCAATAGTACCGACACCTTCATAGTTTGCTGCAAGAGCAGCTTGTATAGCAGCTTCACCAAGTTTCTTTCTTGTTGCTTCATCTACTGCAGGTGAGGGGGCTTCTTCTATTAATTTTTGATGGCGTCTTTGAATAGAACAATCTCTTTCTCCTAAGTGAATGACATTTCCGAATTTATCAGCAATGATTTGAACTTCAATGTGTCTTGGGTTAACAAGATATTTTTCCATATAAACATCAGGATTACCGAAAAACTTTTCGGCTTCTTGGCGGCATAATGTAATATTTTGTTCAAGCTCTTCAGGCGTATTGGCAACTCTCATGCCTTTGCCGCCACCGCCTGCGGTTGCTTTTATTATTACGGGATAACCAAATTTTTCTGCTGATTTTTTTGCTTCTTCTATATCGGTTATTATTCCTGTACCTGGAGTAATCGGAACATTTTTTGCCGCCATAGTTTTTCTTGCAGTTGCTTTATCTCCCATTAATTGCATTGATTCTGGTGACGGGCCGATAAATGTTATATTATGTTCTTTGCATATTTCTGCAAAATCAGCTCTTTCAGACATAAATCCATACCCGGGATGTATAGCATCTGCTCCCGATATTAATGCTGCCGATATTATGGCAGGTATATTTAAATTGCTCTTTGCGCTTTTGTTAGCTCCTATGCAATATGCTTCTGTTGCCAGACTAACGTGAAGTGAATTTGCATCAGCTTGTGAATACACTGCAACTGTTGGTATCCCTATTTCTCTACAAGCTCTTATTATTCTTAGTGCTACTTCTCCCCTATTTGCAATTAATACTTTCTTAAACATATCCCTTTATCCGTTAATTCTTTTCTATATACATTATAACCTGACCATATTCTACAGGTTTTCCGTCTTCAATACATATTTGTGCTATTTTACCTGATACATCTGCAGTAATTTTATTTATAAGTTTAATTGTTTCAATTATACAAATTACTTGACCTTCTTTTATTTCATCTCCGACTTTTACAAAAGGTTCTGCCTCGGGTGACGGTTTAGAATAATATAATCCTATCATACTTGATATAACAGGAACAAGATTCTTGTTTTCTTCTTTTATTTCTTCTTGTTTATCGTTTTCAGGTTCTGTTTTTTCTTCTTCGACAATATCTTTTGTTTTTATAACCGGTTTATAGCCGTTACCTTTTATAAGAAGTGAAGATTCACCGTCTTCAAGATTAACTTCGGTCAATTCATTATTTTTCATTATATCTATTACTTTTTCGATATATTCCGGTTCAATTTCTTTCATACAATCCCTTTATTAACTTAGCTTTAATAATTTTATCTTCTAAATATTTATCAGTCAAGAAAGTATAATTATAATAATTTTTGTAAAATTTTTATAAAAAATCCTTAAAAAAATGACAAAAATTTTATTTAAAGGTTTAATCTTAATATAATGTCAAAGTGAAAATTTGTGACGTTAGATTAAATCTAAGAATACATATAGGAGATATAAGTATGAGTATTGAAAAAACAAATCCGGTATTGTCTGCAGTTTCTGCCGGTATAGTAGCAAGCGGGATACAGTCTATGATGTTTCCTGGTGATATTAAAGCTGCTATTAAAAATGCAAGGTTAGGTGAAGATATTTTTGTTGCAAAAGCAAAAGCTATGGCTGAAGCAACTAAAGCAGAATTAACAAAGCCTGCTTCAACAATAGTAAATAATTTTGCAGTAAAAACACATTTTTCTTCTGTTAATCCTGAATCTGTAGCTCAAAAAGCAAAAGAAATGTTTCCTGAAATGGTTGAAAAAGCTTCAAAAGCTAATAAACAATTATTCAAAACTTTTGGAATTGTTGCAGGTACAGTCCTTGGAGCTAAACTTTTAGCTTCAGCCATTGCGAAACATAAGGCTAACAAAGCTGAGTAATAAATTTATAATTTTTTATAAATAAGGGTAAAGAATTATTATTCTTTACCCTTATTTACTAAGATAATTTATTTTCTTTATTATAATTAATATTTTTTAGCATAAATACAGTTGGAATAATAATTACGGCTGCTATCGAAAACATTCTGAATGTGTCAACAAATCCTAAAAGAGTAGATTGTTGGACAAGTTGATTATAAAGCATGTTTTCTGCCATATATTCAGCAGTTACGGGATGTGTATATTGTGCCATACCTGCAGACATAGATGCTAATCTTTCTTGATAAACAGGGTTTAAGTTATTTAAATTATCAACCATTGCGTATTGATGCATTTGAGAACACCTTGCAATCATTGTTCCGGATAGAGAAGTTCCTATTGCTCCGCCGATATTTTTCAATAAATTCTGCAAGCCCGCAGCATTTGTCATCTGTTTATTATCCAGAGTAACCGCTGATAAAGCAATACTTGGTACCATGGAGAATCCCATGCCTAAACCAAGAATAAAATTAGGAAGGGATATTGAAGTCATAGATATATCAAGGTTGACTTCACTTAATTGAAATCCTGCTATACCTATACAAATTAGACCTATACACAATAATAGTCGGTTATCAATCTTATTAGCCAAAACTCCTGATAATATAACGGATGTTAAACTTCCTGCACCTCGAGGCATCATTGTTAGACCGCTTAAAAATGCATTATATCCCATTAATGTCTGTAAAAATTGAGGTAAAATTGCCATAGATGCAAGCAGAACTAAGTTAACAACGACTTGTACCAATGTCCCTACCGAAAAGTTTTTATCTTTAAATACACTCAAATCAACAAGTGTATCTTTTCTTTTTAATTGTGAAATAAAGAAAAATATAGCAGAGATAACACATACTATAGTCATTCTTCTTACCCAAACTGCATTAAACCAATCAGCATTATTGCCTTTATCAAGTATTATTTGTAAAGTAACCAGCCATATTGTGAGTAAAAAGAACCCAATTGTGTCTATCCTTACATTTTTCTTTTTTTGTGCATAAGGCGGATCCTCAAGCAATAATTTTATTAAAATTATTGTGACGACTCCTATAGGAATATTTATAAAGAAAATCCAAGACCAATGGAAATTATCGGTTATCCAGCCACCTAATACAGGACCTATAATCGGAGCAATAACTACAACCATCCCAAATAAAGCCATAGCTTTACCTCGTTCTGTTACGGAAAAGTTTTCAAGCAATATAGCTTGACATAAAGGCAAAAGAGCTCCGCCTCCTATCCCTTGCAGTATTCTTGCAAATATCATCATCCCTAAAGTATTTGAAATCCCGCATAGAAATGATGAGCAGACGAATAAAAGCACGCTGAATGTAAAGAAAGCTTTTCTTCCCATTAATTTACAAAACCAGTCAACCGCAGGAATAATAATACCTGAAGCTATAAGATAACTTGTTAATATCCAAAGAGCTTCTTCTCTTGAAGCACTATACGTTCCCGCCATATGTAAAAGTGCTACGTTCGCAATAGTTTCGTCTAAAACAAACATAAATGCAGCACCTATTATAGGTACGGAAACTATCCAAGGGTTAAACTTCGGTTTCCATTCTTCAGCGGTTTGTAATTGTTGTTCCATTATTTAACTCTTACTTTAGGTACAACACTCATTCCTGCTGCAATATTGTATTTTTCGGGGTCAATTTCTTCAGTAAACACAATTTTAACAGGAATCCTTTGAACGATTTTAACGAAAGAACCAACGGCATTTTCAGGAGGAAACAGACTTGATTTGGCTCCTGATGCTTTTTGTATACTGTCAATTTTTCCTTTAAACTTTTTATGAGGGTATGCATCAATTTTTATTTCAACTTCTTGACCGACTTTCATTTTGCCGACTTGATTTTCTTTAAAATTAGCTTCTACCCAGAAATTATCGCTGACAAGCATAAATAACGGCTGACCCGCTTGAACATACTTGCCTTTGTCAACATTTTTATTTGTAACAGTACCCGAATTAGGTGCAGTTACATCAGTATATTGTAAATATAATTGAGCTTGGTCACGTTGAGCTTTTAAAGCTTTTAAATTCGCATCAGCAACTTTATTGTTTGAAGAAGAAAGAATTTCTTCTTCTGCCGACATTAATTTTGCTTGTGCATTGTCATAGCGGGTTTGAGCGCTATCAAGCGTTTGTTGAGATACTGCACCTGCCTCATACAAATTTTTATACCGTTCTAAATCCTTTTTCGCAAGCGATATTTCGGAATTTACTGCATTAAGATTCGCTTTTGCTACTTTTTGTGCATATAAAGCTTTTTCATAAAGTGCTTGAGCTTGTGCTAATTTAACTTTATAATCAGTATCATCTATTTTGGCAATTTTATCGCCTTCTTTGATTTTTTGGTTGTCTTGAATATATATATCTTCAACCTGACCTGAAACCCTTGCCGCAATTTGTATTAAATCGCTTTCTATGTAAGCATCATCAGTTGATTCATATCGCAGTGAATTTATATAATACACTGCAGCAATTATTAAGGCAATAACGCCTAAAACAATGATAAGTCCACGTTTTTTAGGGTTTACTTCTTTTTTTTCTTGTTCTTTTATTTCTTCAGTATTTTTATCCATAATTTCACACAATTTGCTTTTGTTACATAAACATATTATAATGTGTTATAAAAATAAAGGCAAATTTTTCAACTAATAACTTATTTTAATCAGAGGATACACATGTTATTTGTGAAATCGGAATTTAAGAAATTTATATCGGTTATTCTTATAGCTATTTATTGTGTTTTTACACCAATAACAGTACAAGCGGCTAAAAAACCGATTACAGATGAAAAAACTATAGATGAATATGTTAATATCGAATGGTGGAAAGAGTTTGATGATGCTGTATTATTAGACTATATTATAAAAGCTATTCAATGTAACCATGATTTAAAAATATCAAATTTAAAAGTGGAAGAAGCCAGAGAAAATAAGAATATAAAACGGGCAAAAGAACTTCCCTCTGTAGGGGTTGGAGCAGTTCCTGCTTTATATAAGCTTCCCGGGCTTACAAATTCTGACGGTTTGATTTCACTGCCGATTTATGCAAATTGGGAGCTTGATTTATTCGGTAAAAATCGTGACAGAACTAAAGCAATGGATAAATTAATAAATATTTCACGTCAAAATGAGCGAGCTTCATATATTTCTGTCGTTAGTGCAGTAGGAAGTACTTATTATAATATTGTTAAACTTGATAAATTGATACAAATTCAAGAAGAAATAATAAAAGACAGAAAACAGATATTTGATTTAATGAAATTGAGTAACGAACAGGGACTTGTTTCAACTGCTGATACAGTTAGCGCTAATAAGGCTTATATACGTTCAAATACTGATATGATTGAATTGAAAAAATCCAACGAACGTTTATTAAATATGCTTGCGGTTTTAATAGGAGAAAGTCCTGAAAATAAAAAAGATTTTAAACGAATTTCTTTTGATGATTTGGTAATTAATAAATCAGTTCCTGATTTTATCAGGTCAGAAGTTATACAGTCACGTCCCGATTATATCTCAAGTGAATTAATGCTTGAAAAAACAGGACTCGATGTAAGAGCAGCAAAAAAAGATTTTTTGCCAAGCTTTAATATATTAGGGCTGATATCTTTTAATTCTACTGAATTTTTCAGTGGTATGAGTTGGAAAAATTCAGTTGCTCTTCTTGGCGGAGGGGCTTTATTACCACTGTTTACCGGAGGTTCCAGAATTGCCAATCTTAAACTTCAAAAAAATAAGTATAATCAAGCAATAGAAAACTATAAGAAAACTTGGCTTGTATCTGTTCAAGAGGTTAATGATGCCCTTTGCGACTTAAAGCTTGATAATGAAAAATATCAAAAAACACTGGACAGTTATAATTTAGACAAAAAAGACCTTGGTTATACCCAATTAAAATATAATGAAGGTATAATTTCAAATCTTGATTTACTGCAAAAGAAAGAAAGTTTGCTTGTAACTCAAAAACTTTTAACAAGTGATAAAACAGATTATTTTATAAATCAAATCGGGTTATATAAAGCAGTTGCGGGAGCAAATATTTAGATATTTATAATTTTTTACAAATTAGCAAAATTTATTTTTAGGTTTTTTATATCCTGTAAAATAATTTAAGGATAAAAAAATGGACAATAGTGTAAGTTTTAGTGGTAAAGTATGTTTAAAAACCACACAATTTAATAATCTTCCAATGGGTGAAAAAGTAATTATTTCTCAAAATTTTAAAAATATAGCTGATGAATTTTTTAAAAAAGATTCTAAAGTTAAACAAGAAGGTAAAAATATTATTTTTGATGTAGTTGACGGAAAAGAAAACTTATTTATTAAATATATGAATAAGATTGGATTGTCTGTAAGTAAAAAATAAAACTTTACCTCAGGTAAAGTTTTAACTAGCGAGCGAAGGGGCTCGAACCCTCGACGTCAACCTTGGGAAGGTTGCATTCTACCACTGAATTACGCTCGCAGATTCTTTTATTATACTCCAAAATAAAATTTGTAAAATTATTTTTTATTTTTTTACTTTTTAATGCGTAATGTATTAAAATACGAATATGAATAGAATAAAACAATTACCTGTTAATCTTATAAATCAAATAGCTGCGGGAGAAGTTATAGAGCGACCTGCAAGTGTTGTTAAAGAATTAGTGGAAAATTCAATTGATGCGGGTGCTTCAAAAATTGAAATTAACATTTCTAACGAATGCAGGAATATAAGAATTGCAGATAACGGTTCCGGGATTCACCCTGATGACATTGAATTGGCTTTTTTAAAACACGCCACAAGTAAAATTACTGATGAAGATAATTTATTTAATATTCAAACTCTTGGTTTTAGAGGTGAAGCTTTGGCAAGCATTATTTCAGTTGCAAAAGTCACATGCACTACAAGAACTAAAGAGTTTGATTTCGGTACTAAAGTTGAATCTCAAAATTCTATAATAAAATCTTCAAGAACAGGATGTGCGCAAGGTACCATAATGGAAGTGAATGACCTTTTTTTTAATCAACCTGCCAGACTGAAATTTTTGAAAAATCCGAAAACGGAATTTGCCTATATTCAGGAATATGTTCAAGCTTTGGCTTTATCACATCCTGAAATTGCTTTTAAACTGAAAAATAACGGAGCTGATGTTATTAATGCTCCTAAAGATACAAGTCTTCTTACGAGAATTACTCAAATATATTCACCTTCTGTTATTAATGAAATTAAAGAAGTTAATAAAAAAGATTTGCTTTCGGGTATGCAAATATCCGGTTATGTTTCTTTACCTTCTTATTCACGTTCAAGTAAAAAATCAGTTTATACATTTGTTAATTCAAGAACCGTAAAATGCCCTATACTTATAAAAGCTATTGATATGGCCTATAAAAATATGCTGCCTTCAGGAAGATATCCCTTTGTTGTTATTAATTTAGAAATTGACCCTCAGGATATAGATGTAAATGCTCATCCGACAAAACGTGAAATAAGATATAAAAATCCTAATCAAATTTTCAGTTTTGTGCAAAGTGCAGTATCTTTTGCGCTTAATTCTTATAATTTTAAACAAGAGTCTGAAAATTCTGATAATTTAGTACCTTTTGAAAAACCTACACTTCCTGAATTTGGACTGTATTCTGAAGAAGAACTAAGTAATTCAAATGAAAATCCAATACAAATATCTGAAAAATTAAACAAAAAACCATTGGTAACTGAAGAAATTATTGCTCCGCAACAAAAAAACATTGATTTAAAATTGGAAATACCTATAAATGTAAAACAGGTTAACGTAATAGGTCAGTTTAAAAATACATATATTCTTGTTGAAAATGATGATAATTTAGAAATTATTGACCAGCATATTGCACAAGAGCGATATATATATGAAAACCTGAAAAAAAGTAAGGAAATAGCATCCCAATTACTTATTGTATCTGATGTTATTGACGCAGAACCTTCTGATGTTGATATTATAATTAATGCCAAAGAGTATTTAGCTAAGTATGGTTATCAGGTTGAAAAAATTTCAGATACTCAAGTAATATTTAAAAAAATTCCTCAAATATTATCTAAAGTTAAGTCTAATGATATATTATCAGAGCTTTTAAATAATTTAAAAGATTCACCTTCGAATGATATAGATACACTTGAAGAGAAAATCTTAATAACAACCGCTTGTAAAGCATCTGTAAAAGCCGGAGAAAAGTTAACTTTATGGCAGATGGAAGAAATTGTCAGAAATTTAAGAAAAACGAAAAACCCATATACATGTCCTCACGGCAGACCAATTTCTCATTTTATTCCTTTAAAAGAAGTTGCTTCTTTTTTTGACAGAACCTTAAAATAATGGAGTTTGTATGAAAAATTTTATATTAAATATTTTATTTTTTTCTTGTCTTATATTGTTTATTACTTTAATAGTCTTTCAAGTTGATGATAGAGAGATTATTGATTTTTTATTTAACCGTACTCAAAAAAATGAAGTTACACAAGCGAGAATTAAACGTAATATTGTGCCAAATACTAATAATTCTGTCACAATAATCAAGTTTATACAACCAATTTCTTTAAATAAAATGTCTAAAAAAGATATTTATGATTTAAGAAAAATGCAGGTAGCTAATTCAATATTTGCAAGTAAAGATTATAAGATTACAAAAGAAATTTTTGAAAGAATTGAAAGTTATAAGCCTTGGGTGTCAATAAACAGATGTAAAGATAAAAATGGAGCTACTATAGTAGAAGGTCCTTCAAGATTATCTAAAATAATACTTAATCCGTCATTGTTAATTGCTATTGATTTTCCATGTGTGTTTGACGGTGATAATCCTAAAGAATGGTATTGCATTAATTATAACGGGAATTTATACCCGAGAAGTATAATTTATAAGTCAGATTCTAATGAAATTCAGGTAGAATATACAAATTTACCATTTTATGCAGGGAATTGTCATTACAGGTTTGATGGTCTAAATGCAAGGGATTTAGGTTATAATTATGTTTATTTGGATAAATCAAAATCCACTATTGATTTAGATTATGTCAGTGAAGAAAATATATCGAATCAAGCAGTAAAAATTCTTGATTATATCCAATTAGGCGGAGCTTGCGGTGTTAAAGGAGGGTGTAATAATATCGCTCCATATCAACCTAAATTATCATTTAAAGAAACTAAAAATAAAAATACAGTTTATCCTGCAGTAATTTATTTAAAATTATGGAATAAAAAACCCCGTTCTGTTGATGATAGAGCTGATATTAATGAAAGAATTATCATTCGTTCAAGAGGAAATTATTAAAAAAACTCCCTTAATTAATACAATTAAGGAAGAAAAATTAGTAAAAGAGACATCAATAATATTATTTACTTTTTATTGTTATTTTTCAGGTATTTAAATTCTTTTATTAAAGAAACTTTACCAAAATAACTGTTATAATAAGAATCTTTATTTTATAATATGTAAAGTTTTTGTAAAAAAACTTATTAATTTCCTGAAATCATGGCAAATTAATAATTTTAGGGATGTTTAAAATAAGGAATTAATACATAAATATATCAGGAATAAAATGCAGGTAAGTAGAATTAATTCAGTTGTTCCGAATAAAAAAAATCAAAACAACAAAAATAATAATATATTAATAAATAAGAATAAATTAAATAATCAGTCGCAGACGAACAATAATAACATATCATTTAAAGGTGGTCTTGGTCCGATTGACAGTTTTTGTTTATTTATTGCTAATTTAATAGAAAATGGTGGTTTGTTTGTATCCTTTACCCTTCAGGATATGTTAGGAACAAACTTACCAAGACCATTTATGGGGTTAAAACGTAATTCTAAAGAAAATAATGGGCAAAAAAATACGAAATTTGCCCTTAAAGAATTAACCAGAGAAATGATAACAGGACCCAGTATGTTTATTATTCCTGCTATTTGTATAAATGCCGGAAAAAAGATTTTTGGTAAAGCAACTGAAGTGCCTGCTAAATTTATTAAATCTTTTGGAGATATTCATGCTTCAAATCCTTTAGGCAAGGATGGTAAAGCAATTACTAAAACTGAATTTTACAAGAATGCTTTTGAACAAATTATAAAAAATGCAAAATCAGAAACCACTGCTTCGGAAACTACCGTTAAACAAGCAACCGACTTCGCTTTAAGACTTTCTGAAAATATAACTGATAAAGCTCTTAAAAAAGATAATATTAATAAATTAACCCAAGACTTTACAAATATAGTAAAAAATCATGCAAAAGACCCTGCACATACTGATTTTACTAAAGCAATTGTTTCTGAAAATGCTAAGGCATCTTTTAAAGATACAATTAATTTTATGACTTCATACGCAGATGATATAGTTAAAAAAGCTCAAACACAAAACCCTGAAAATATCAAAACATTCATAAATAAGCTTGTTACTAAAAAAACTATCGGCAGGTTTAGTGCTAATATCTTAATCTATGGAATGGTTCTCGCTTTTCTTCAATTTATTCCTAAACTCTATAATAAAGCAGAAGGAAAAGAAAATGCAGGTTTAAAAGGATTAAAACAAGAAGAAACCTATGATAATTCAAATTCAACTGCGTCAAGTGTTTCTGAATCTAAGGGACAAGCTGAAGAGAAAAAAGATGCATCAAAACCTTCTTTTGGTTCATCAAGTGCTTTTGTTGATAAGATTACTGGCAACGGACTTATGGGTAGAATCGCTTCCGGCATGGAATTTCAAGGTATTAATTTATCATTTCCTCTTTTGTTGGGAGTTATGGGCTTAGGTATTGTATTTCCGAGAATAAAAAATGCAAAAGATAAATATGACAGAGAAGAAATATTAAGACGTGATTTAATTACATGTGCAGTAATGTGTTTTGCTGAAAAAGAACTTAGAAAAGGATTTTCAAAATTAAATGAAGTTAAATCAGGTATGGTACTTGCAACTAAACAAAAAGGCATCAAAGATAAAAGTGCCATTAGACAAATATGGGATTATTTAAGACCTATTAAAGGGGTGCAAGTTCTTTCAACCGAGCAAATCATATCTAAATATAGCGGTATTGATAAATATAAAGACGGTATTAAAGGTTTTTGTGAGTTTATAGAAGGTCAGGGCGGAAACCTTTCTAAGGTATTCTCGGTTACTGATGAGTCTAAGTCTATAGTTGATTCACTTTTGAAAAAAGAAGGAAAAGATATTCTTTCTTCTGATAATTCTATTATAAAGGAAGTGCTTTCTAAGGCTAAAGATTCCGATGAAGTTAAAAAACTGGTTGATTTATTTAAGGACAGAAACAACCCCTGGGTTAAAAAAGCAAGAACTATTAATTCAAGGTTTACTGCTTTTTCCGTATTAGTTCTTGTTCCAGTTTTCCTTGGTTTTATGCTCCCATGGATTAATGAAAAGACAACAAAAAAACGTTTCAATATTGATAATCAATTAAATAAAGCACTTGATGTTAATGATAATAATAAATCAGAAACAAAAAACAATATATTTGAACTTCCTTCAGTATTTTCAGATATGAGTAAATTTCAAAAATAATTAGACAATTATTTCAGATTCATTTTTATAAGTTACAAAAGCAACTTTATTAGCTGCTTTTTTAACGTATTTTCTTTTTGTATATATTATGGAAGTTTTTGAGTTATTTTTTTGAGATGAGAAATCTTTTGTTATTTGAGCAGCTTTTAATAAAACTGAATCGGGAATATCTGTTTTAGGGTTAGGGTTTTTGACAATTATATGAGCACCCGGAGCATTTAACGGATGTAACCAGATATCATCCGGGGATGATATTTTTGAAAGTATATAGTCGTTTTGTTTTTTATTCTTTCCTGCGTATATTTTATATCCTTCATATTCAATGTAATTTACTGATTCATTATTTAAATCTTTTGTTGATTTTTCATTATTAAGTTCGGAATATATATCCTTCAGTTCGTCAATTGATTGTGTTTGTTGAGAAAAAAATAAAACTTCTTCATAGTATAGAATTTCTGATATAGTTTCTTCTATCATATTTTTAGCATGTTCATATGCACTTTTTGTTTTTTTATATAATGCATAATATCTGTTTGCATTCTCTTTTACGGAAAGATTTTCATCAAATTCTATATTAATACTATTGCCGTCAAAATCATATAATGATGCTTTTTTGATTCCGTCTTTTAAATAATATAAATTCGCCATTATTATATCTGCTTTATTTTTATACTCTTTTGCTTTATCCAGTTTTTTTATTTGTTCTTCCTGTTTTGTTTTTAGTATGTTTAATTTTGTAAGGCGTAATTGAATATATTTTGAAATTTTAGATTTTAGATTAGATTCTGTATATTTACTTTGATGATATGCGAAATAGTTATCAATCATTTCATTAATACTTTCGCAAATTTGAGAGTTTTCAAATTCAAAAAGAAAATATTTCGAAAAGTCTGATGAAATATATGGTTTATATTCTTTTTGAAATAAAAAATTTTGTAATTTATTATATAAAACATTAACAGATTGAGATTCAGAGTAAAATTGACTTGCAACAGGTATTGTAATGTAATTATATTTATTTGAAATTGATTTTGGAATGTCATTTTCATCAAGATTTTCTAAAAACGAATCAAAAGAAACTTTTAGAAGATTTTTCTTTTTTTGCTTAGGCGGATAAATATAAGGAAGCATTCCGTATAATTCTCTTTCACGACTTTTTTCAGAACTTACATTGTGAGCGCATCCGATTATTACATTAGTATCATAATTATATAAAATAACATTGCTATATTTCCCCATAAGCTCTATGGCAAGACAAAGTATTGATTTTTCATTTAACTCATCATAATATTCAAAATATAATTCAAATATTCTTTCATATTCAGGTACATTAACATTAATTACTTTTGCATTTTGAATATATTTTCTTAACAACATACAAAACATCGGAGCAGTTTTTGGTATTGTAATATTGCGTTTTTGTTCGTTTAAGGCTGACATAAAACATATATGATAAAAATTCGGATTGAAGTTAATATATAGTTTTTTGGATTCATTCTTATTCCTTATTGAAAAAATCAATTCATTTCTTGCAGGTTGTTGAATTTTTTGCAACCTTGAATTTAGGAGAAATTCTTTATTTTCTTCTTTAAATAATTTTAAAGTTAATGAATCAAAATTTATCATCATTTAATTATATTTTAAGAATAAATTATTGGCAAAGAATTATACCCCGATAAATTTTCTGGTATTTTTTACTCCAAGTTTTTTTAATATGCATTTTATTGCCCAAAGTATCATAATACTTCCTGCGTAAGTTATTATAAGCATTAATGTTGAATACAAAAAACAACTTAGAGTATTTCTCTCTATGTTAAAAATAGCTTCTTTGTGCTCATGTAATACAGAATGATAAAGCATTATGTTCATAAACCAAACATGTATGAAAAATAATCCGAATGAATAATCAGAAAGTGTTTTTAACGTTTTTTGCCAAAATTTATTCTGAGTAATTTTATTTTCAAAAAGATATAATAAAGAGAATATAAAAAGCATTTCAAATATTCTTGCTATAGTCCAACTTGTTATTAAATAATGTGAAAAGAAAACAAAAAATAAATAAAAAATAACAACTAAAGTTGACAATACATATAATATTAATTTTTTATATTTAAAAATAAAATCCGGATATTTTTCATTAAATTGACACATTAACATACCAAGCATCCAAACCGGTGAGAAAAATAAAAAGTTTTGAACATAATGTTTTAAAAACGGAATATATACATTAAAAATTGTGTCTGTGTCTTTATAAACATAAGGTACCGGAGTCGGACGAGGAATGAAAATAATAGTTATAATTCCTATAATAGTTAATATTGTAAACACTTTTTTATTTTTATTTAAAAGTATAAATAAAGGTGACATTATAAAAAATATTGTTATCATCCCCATAAACCACATAGGATGGTCAATTAAATATCCCATGAAGAATATGGATATGAATTTTATCCATTTAGGAAACTGATAAAGGGGATTTTGAATATCAGTTGATGTTAGTGCAAATAATAGTGCAAAAGGTGATAGTGTAATAATGTAAGGTAAAATTATATTTTCAAATTTCTTTTTTAAATAAACTATATAATTATATTTGTATGAGAGATATTGGAATAAAAAACCGGCTATAAAGATAAAATAGAAAGTACCACCTGCAAAAATATATTGGAGTGTTTCTAGCATATCATGTGCACCCCATAAGCCGTGACCTGTTACTATACAAAAAATAGCAATCCCTCTAAAATATGTAATGTAATCCAATTGAGGTTTTTTTAAAGCAACCTCGTTAACCTCTTTTTCATTTTCAGTTGTCATTTAGTACCCATATTCAAATTATATTGTTCTTAAGAATTTGAAAATTCCTCAAATAAGTAGTCAAAAGCCAATCTCCCACCAAAAAAATTGCTGATTTTTTGCATTTCTATTAATGTAAAATCTGCTTTTGAATTAATCTTTTTTGAAAAAGTCGTTTCATTAATTTCAATTATTTTGGCAAATTCTTTTTGACTCATACCCGATTTTTTAATTTCTGCCATTAAATTCAGGAACATTTCATCCTTCTATTCATTTTTTCATTATTATATTAATAAAAATTTACACTATTTTCATTAATAAAATAATGAATACATGTTACTGGAATTTAAATATGTTGTCAATAAATAACGGAATAATTATTTTATTACAAATATTTGTAATTTGAAGTAAATTAAATACAAAAAATAGGCTTGTATTTTTTCAGGCAACATTTAAAATAAGAATACGGGAGACAAAATATGGAAAATTTAAGCTTAAAGCTTAATTATTTTAAAAAGAAACTAAAGTTAACAAATAAGAAAATTTCAGAAATGGCTAATATCCCTGTAGCTACTGTTGAAAGAATATCAAGTGGGAGAACTCAAAACCCCAACTTAAAAACTTTGAAAGCTCTCGCAAATATTTTTGAATGTTCTTTGGATGATTTAATGAATCTTAGAGATACAACAAAACCGTATTATTTTGATGAACAAACTGCGAAGATAGCACAAAATATTCAAAATGATGAAACATTAAAAACTCTTTTTAAGTTTATGAGTGAACTTTCAGAGAATGACAGACAAGCGGTAGTGGGTTTTGCTCAACGATTGAACTCTATAAAAGAATATAAAATTTAGAATTTATAATAATAATTTGCAAAATATACTATTATTTTATTAAAATAATAGTACAAGAGATTATTTATATGCGGATTAAAAAATTTCAAGAAATAGTGGATAAGCTTCGCAATAAGAAGCAAAAAAATAATTATGATATTCATAAAATATACGGGAAAATTTATTATCCCCTATACAATTTAGATGCGCCTATATATTCAAGAGATTATGATATATATGATGAAACAGGCAGAAAATTGGATGTAATTTTTTTAAGAGATATAAATTATGCTCATTCTTCAAGGAAGATGTCAAAATATTTTATATGGGATAAATACGATTTTACCCTTGATACACATTGCTATAACGGAATGCAAATGGCCGAAACGATGGGTAAACCCCAAAAAAGATACGGCTTTTTCCCGGAATCAGAGGCAATAGCACCATATCAATACAAGGTATTTGAAAAATATAAAGGAATAGAAAAAGATTTTGATTTAATATTTACGTTTTCTGCAGATTTGCTAAGTAAACTGAATAATGCAGTATTTATTCCGTTTTGTGCGTCTCCTTGGGCTGATGATGAGTCTGTAAAAGCTTCCGGGGGGGGGGAATTTTATCTTGCAAAAAACAAAAAATGTTTCAATTTTGTCTTCTGATAAGTTAATGTGTGATTTACATAAATTCAGGTATGAACTTGCTCATAAATGTAAAAGGGAAAAGCTTTGTGATACATTCGGAACTTTTGATAACGGAGATATAGTTCAATTGTCGGATACTCTTAAAAATTATAAATTTAGTATTTGTATTGAAAATGACATTAAACCTTATTTCTTTACGGAACGTATAACTAC
>CANQOM010000007.1 GCA_947625445.1 Candidatus Gastranaerophilales bacterium | reverse complement strand
CTTTTGTATGAGATGTAATAATCATTTTACTGGAACTCGGAGGAAGTTTATCATGAGGATTTTCAATCCCTGAATAGGTTTGATTTTCGATGAAGAAAAGTGGGCGTTTCATTTTTCCTATGTCATGGTATAAGGCACCTACTCTGGTTAAAATAGGATTTGCCCCAATTGCTTCTGCTGCTGATTCGGCCAGATTTGATACTCTTAAACTGTGTTCAAAAGTACCCGGCGCCGTTTCATGTAATTTTTTAAGTAAAGGCTGATTGTAGTCTCCATATTCAGCCAAACCAAACATTGTTACAACTTTATAAATATTCTCTAAAATAGGAATCATTCCAAGTGCAACAACTCCGGAGAAAAATCCGTTCATAACTCCGGCGATTATATCTTGAATGAGTTTTTCAAATCTTGAATCATAATATACGCACAATATAATTAGTGCCATAGCAATTGCGGTATATACACCTACTTTTATCAAATCAAATCTTCTTGAATATTTAATAGTAGTCATTCCTATAGTTGATACTGCAACTGAAACAATGAATACTGACATTGCCAATGCTGAAAATTGAAGAGATAAAGTAATTATTGTTAAAAGGGATACCGTAATGAAAAATGCGGTTCTGGAGTTAAGAAAAACAGAAAGTATAATTGCATAAAAAGGAAATGGCAATATGAAAACCGACCAATTTTGAGGCAGAATTATTGCTATTATTGACAGAAAAATTGACATTGTAGCAATAATCATAATATATCTTCTGTTTAAGAATTTCGGTTCAAAAAATTTAAGATAATAGAATAAAGAAACAATTCCCAAACAAACCAGACAGAATATTCCTAATACACCCAAATAATTAATTCTCAATATATTGTAACCGGCTTGACTCAGGGCTTCTTTTTTAACTTGTGTTACCGATTCACCTGCTTTTATAATTGTTTCTCCCTTGTTAAATTTTACTTTTATTGGGGTTACTGTATCTCTTGCATTTTTTTGGGCCAGAGATGTTGCTTCTTCGTTTATTATCATATTAGGTATAATTACTTGTTCTAACAATGTTGTTAGAACTTTCAGTTCGTTGTTTGATATTGGATTTTTAAGGTTTCTTTTTATTATTCCCGAGAATACATTTTCTTGTAAATCCAATTGAGTAATACCTTCTGATAAGACCGGAGATATGACTTCTTTTGCAATTTTAAATACTTCATTTATTGATTCTTTATCAGAATTTAAGAAATAAGTTACTGTGTACTGTTTTATATATGAATCAGAAATATCCAACAGAATTTCAAGATTTTTTTGTTTTTCTTTACGTGTCTGAGTTTTATCATCAATAATGGTATTAATATCAGTTATTAATTCATTTAAATTATTTTCGATATATATACTGTCAACAGTGTTATAAACAGGTTTAACTTTTTGGGCAACTTCACGTTTTCTTTTTTCTGTTTTAATTGTGTCAATTACTTCAATATTTCTTGGTGCATTGACGGTTACTTTACTAATATTATTTGAATCTACAATATTTTGTATGAAAAAATATTTTGAAACCAGTATCCCGGTAAATATACATGTAAAAAGTATTATCAGTATAATATTAATTAAAGTTTTTGGTGACTTTAGCATTGCTAAATTATTTGTTATATATTTATTAATCATATTTAATACCGTTTTTATTAACTTATTTCTTACTAATTTTACAACAATCAGCTTAAATTGCAAAATTTAAATATATTTGAACTTTTTATATGTAAATTATATAATTTATGTTATGGGATTTTATAAAAATTTGCTTTGGAATAAATATGCAGCTAAAACATCGTTTTATAAAACAGTTCTTTAAACTTGCAGTATTAATTGCAATAATTGAGTGTATTTATCTGTTTTTTATACCTTTTATGGTAAATAAGATAATATATAAAGAGTCTTTTCATAAATTTATAGAAAATAAAACTAATATAGTTATAAATTATAAAAATCCTGAAATTAAAACTTATCTTTTGCCATATTTATCAATTAAAGCAGACAATATTAATATTAAAGATTCGCAAAAAGATATATTATATGCAAATAATTTGGATGTTAAAATATCTTTATTACCTTTATTGATAAAAAAAATGCAGTTTAAATATCTCCGTGCTCAAAATTTAGATTTAAATATTATTAGAGATAAACAGGGTAATTTTAATTTTCAAAAGCTATTTCAACCTAAAAAAAATAGTATTATAAAAATTTCATACAATAATGCATTAATAGATATTGAAAATTACAAAATAAAAGCGTTGGATGAAGAGGCTGACAAAGTTTTAGAAGTTAATGGTCAATCTCTTTTGTTTAAAAGTAATAAAGATAAAATTTATATTAAAACAAGAGGAGATATAGTTTCTGATAATAATAAAAGCGAATATGAAACAGAAATTACTTCAAGATACCCTATAGATATAAAAAAATTTAACAAAGATTTTGTAAAGGGAAGTATTTATTTATACAATATAAAGGCTTCAGAGCTTTTACCTTATATTAATTATATAGATAATCTTAATATAACAAGATTAGACGGGATTGTTGAATTTCTTCAATTATCGGCATCCAATAGTGACGAAAATGAGAATAATATTGTTGTAAATACTAAGTTTAAAGATATCGTTTTTGATAAATCAAATTGGAAAAATCACATTAATATAAAAGGTGAAAATAAAATAAATGCGAATGTTGATTTATTTACAAATACAATAAAAATAAATTCATTTAACTATAATGCAGACAAAATAAATATAAGTGCTGACGGAACAATAAGACATATTGAGGATAATGCTGATAAAAATAAATTAGGTATAGAAACAGATATAAATGTTGAAGTTAAAGATTCAAAGGCAGAAAATATAGCATCAATATTGCCTCCTACTTTAGTCCCTAAATATATGACAATTGATAAAATAAAGACTTATGGGGTTTATGGAGATATAGAAGGTAAAATAAATGTAAAAGGGGAACTTCCTCAACCTGATATAACAGGTTATGTTAAAGGAAGAAATGTTCATGTATTGGATAAATCTTTACATAAACTGCATAAAGGTACTGTTGATATTGTATTTGATAAAAGAATATTAAATCTTAATATTTTAGTTGATATGTATAATAAACAAAAAGCTTATGTTAACGGCTATGTGTATATGTTTAGGGACGGAATAAATAACGTAAAAGTTAAGACTACAAATAATATAGATTTCCCTTTGGCACAAAAAATTATTATCCCGGTAAGCAAAGTATTTAATTTCCAATTAGGTCCGATTCCCGATATGAATATAACCTCCGGTAAAGGAGTTATAGATATTCATATACAAGGAAATATGGACTTTGTTAATATAGATGGATTCAGTAAGTTTGATAAAGCAAAGTTAACTTATAACGGATTATTTGGAGAAATTTATGAAGGAAAAGGAAGATTAGATTTTAAAAAGGATATTATTTCTTTTAAATCCGAAAAGGCATATGTGAAAGGAAATTCTTTAAATGTAAAAGGAAAGGTTAAAATAAATTCTGATCTTGATTTTGATATAAGTTCAGATAAAGCGCAAGCAAAAGATTTAATTGAAATAATAAATAAAAGCAGTTTGTTGAAGGATGTAAAAGCAGGTATAGCGGTTATAACAGAAGCATCAGGACCTGTTGATTTATTTTTGAATATAAAAGCTAAAATTGTTCCTGTTCCGTTCGGTCAGCCTCCTTTACCACCTGAAGAGGCTTTTAAAGATATGAAAGTAAACGGTTCGGTGAAACTTTTAAATAATGTATGCTATTTGCAAGGATTTTTTACTCCGTTAGAAAATGTGAATGGATTAACCAAATTTACTGAAACCGTTGTTGATTTGATTGATATTCAAGGAATATCAGGAACTTCACCTTTAACTGTTAACGGAAAAATTATTACTGATATAAAGACAAAAGTTCCTGATGTTGATGTCGTTGTTACTTCTGATTCCGTAAATTTAAAGGATACGATTAAATTCTTAACTCAGTCATATTTATATCCCAAAAATTATCCTGATTTATCTGTTTTATACGATATTCCTACAAAACATGATTTATATTTTAAATATAAGGCCAAATCTGTTGATTTTGTTACTGACAAAGCTTATGCAGTCATGAATTTTATTAAAGATAGCGGAAATGATTTCTTAAATACACAATCAGGAAAGGTAATATTGGATAAATCTACTGTTAAAGTAGAAGATGTTTTGGCAAATTTATTTAATTCAGATGTAAAAATTCAAGGTAATGTTAAAAAAATAGATACTATTAAACCTGAGTATAATTTAAAAATTACATCTGAAAAGTTTAATCTGGAAAATCTAAATGACATAAATGAATATGAAATTATTCCGCAAGAAATCAAAAATATATTAGAAAAGTTTGAAAATTATCATGGAATAATAGATGTTATATTGGCTATAGACGGAAATAAATTAAATGGAGATATAAATGTCTATAATGCAGGTTTTATTGAAGCAACAAGAAAAATTCCTGTTTTATCTGACGATTTTAGAATTAAATTTAATAATAATAAGCTTCATATAAAAAATATGACAGGTTTAGTTGGAGATATGCCTTTTTATATTGATGGGGTTATTGAAAATATATATGATAATCCTCAAATAAAAGGTTATTTTACGAGTAAAATAACAAATACATTTATAAAACAATATTTACCTGAAAATATTTCTGAGAATGTAGAAGTGACAGGAGATGTTAATTTATCTTCAAAAGTTATAGGTAATATGAAAAATATTAACATAACGCCAAAGTTAACTCTCCATAAAGAAGCTGATATTTCATACTTTGGCACAAATGTTGGTGAAATAAATGATGAACGTGAATTTGTGGGAGATATTAATATAAATGGAGAAGATATTAACATAAAAAATTTGAGTTATATAAAGTATGTTTCTTCTCAAAATAATAAAATCTATCCGTTATTATTTGCTTCTGTTGACGGTAAATTAAAAATAAATAGTGATAACGTTATATTGCCTGAAGAATTGAATATTAAAACAGATAAAAATCTTTCTGCAAAAATTTTAAATTTATTTATAGGCAAACCTTTATTTAAACAAGGGACTTTAAATTGTGATTTAAAATATAAATTCGATAAAATAACTCATAAAGCAAAATTATTAGGCTCTTTAAATTGCAGAAATATCAATATACCTTTATTTGATACTATAGTTAAACATATTCAGATTAATACTAACGAAGAAGATATAAAGGTTAATATATTCGGATTTATAACGGACGGGAAAATAACTGTAGATTCTGTGGTGGAAAATAATTTTACGAAAATTCCCAGATTAAAATCTTTAAATATATATGCAGAACAAATAGATAATAATAAATTGCTTGAAGAATTTTATAAAACTAAGCAGGCATTAAATGAGAAGAAAAAGACAGAGTCGGGACTACAAATTCCTGATTTGGAAATAGAAAACGGATACTTGGAAATAAAGAAATTAACTATAAAGTCACTGGTTGCAACTAATTTTACAAGTAATTTTTCTATAGACAAAGACGGAATATTTAAAGCTCATAATTTGAAAGTGAACGTAGGAGAAGGAAATGTTCAGGGGAAAATTTCTTATAACCTTAATAATACTGACTTAGAAGGTAGTCTTGAATTAAATGATGTAGATTCGAATTATATAGCAGAAACTTTATTTGAAGGTCAAAACCAGATATATGGCAATGCAAACGGGAAATTAATATTATCAACGAAGGGGTTTACCCATGAAGAAATTATGAAAAATCTTTCAGGATTTGTGTATTTTGATATAACGGACGGCAATATGCCAAAACTGGGTTCATTAGAATACCTTTTAAGAGCAAGTAATATAATAAAAAGCGGTATAACAGGATTAACATTAAACTCTATTCTTGAAATACTAAACCTTGTAAAAACAGGATATTTTTCAAGTATAATAGGCAGTTGTGTTATAGAAGAGGGTGTTGCTAAAAATATTGAGATATTTTCAAAAGGTGAAAACTTAAGTCTTTATATAAAAGGGAATTATGATATAGCGAATACATATGCAAATATGGAAATTTTAGGAAAATTATCAAAAAGAATATCAACAATTTTTGGAGCACTCGGTAATACTTCATTAAATACGTTCTTTAAACTCATTCCGGGCATCTCTTTATTGGATTTTGGACGTAAAGATTTTATAGAAGATGTCGAAAAAATACCCCCTTTCACAGGCGGTGATTACGAATCCAGAACATTTCAAGCTATTATTAACGGTGACATTAATGAAAAATCAGGTTATGTTCAAAGTTTTAAATGGGTTAAATAAGATATTTAAAGTTCAAAATTTTTATAAGATATGTCTATTTCATCTTGTGTAATGCCTATATATCTTAATGTTACGGATGGAGATGAGTGGTTTAGTATTTTTTGAAGCAAGGCTATATCATTATATTTTTTATAAAAAAAATATCCGAAACTCTTTCTCATTGTATGAGTTCCTATATTTACATTAATTTTTGTTTTAAGACAAGCTTCATTTAAAAATCTGTAAACTTGCGACCGGCATAATCTTGAATGCTTCTTCCCGATAAATAAGGGTGAATTTTCTTCTGGATAATAATCTTTGTATCTTTCAGGTAAATATTCATTTATCAGAATCTTTAATTTGTTATTTAATGGGAACTTTTTGTATTTTCCTGTTTTCTTTTCTTTTATTTCTACAAATGATTTATTTTTAACATCTTCTATGTTTAATCCTAAAATATCTGATACTCTTAGTCCGGTGTTTATACCAAATGCAAAAATTAATCTGTTTCTTTTAGAACTTGATTCAAGATACTTTTCTAATGATTCAATATCTTTTTTTAATTTAATTGGTTCTACTACATTTTTCATTTTTAGACTCCTTTATGTACATATTGTTCAAATATATGTACATATAAGTCTGATAATAATAATATGTAGACACAGAGTCTATAATTAAAATCTAAAGTATATAAAAGGGTTATAAGTATCTGCAGCTATAGTAACGGCAGAACAGAAAAAGATGAATAACAGAAATAGGTTAACACAAACTTTTAATATTTTATTTTTAACAGAGAGTATATTTTTAAATAAAGGTATTGAACATAAAATTGCAAAAATAAAAATTATTATTTCATTATTGTCAACATAATAATAAATATCATATTGAAACAGAGCCGGATTTGGCTTTAAAAGACATAACATATTCATAAGATATTTTTTGGCATAAATTATATTATCACTTCTAAATAACACCC
This sequence comes from Candidatus Gastranaerophilales bacterium, assembly GCA_947625445.1. Classification (GTDB taxonomy): domain Bacteria; phylum Cyanobacteriota; class Vampirovibrionia; order Gastranaerophilales; family Gastranaerophilaceae; genus Avigastranaerophilus. The sequence continues at coordinate 18,009 of CANQOM010000007.1, read as the reverse complement.
ATCCAAAAACGAAAATAATAATACAGTATATATGGGAAAAAAATGATATAACAAAATTAGAATATTTTTGTTGAAATTCTTTAAGATTAATAATTTTTTCAAGAATAATGAAGAACCCATGCCAAATTCCCCAAAATATAAAGGTCCAATTTGCTCCATGCCAGATACCTGTTAAAAGGAAAACGAGTCCTAAATTTCTAATTGTTTTGGATAAACCTTCTTTATTTCCTCCCAGTGGTATATAAATATAGTGTTTAAACCAGGTAGAAAGTGAAATATGCCATCTGTGCCAAAATTCCGTAATAGATTTAGAAATGTAAGGATAATTAAAGTTTTCCATAAATTTGAAACCGAATATCAACCCGAGACCTATAGCCATATCAGAATATCCTGAAAAATCAAAATACAATTGAAATGTATATGCAAATGCTCCAAGCCAAGCAATTGAATGGGAAAAACTTTCCGGTGATTGAATAAATATTTTATCTGCGATTAATCCCATTGTATTGGCAATAAGCATTTTTTTTGCTAATCCGATAATGAATCTTTTAACACCCAAAGTAACTTTTTCAAAATTCACTTCTCGTGAATCTATTTGTTCTGAAATATCGTGATATTTTATAATTGGACCGGCTATAAGTTGAGGGAAAAGACAAATAAATAATGCAAGTTTATATATGTCTTTTTGTGCCTTTACTTCTCCTCTGTATACATCTATTACATAGGACAGTGCTTGGAATGTATAAAATGATATTCCTATAGGCATTATAATATTTAAAATATTTATATTTAAATGGAATATGTTATTAATATTATTTATAAGAAAATTAAAGTATTTAAAATATATTAAAAAGCTTAAATTGGCTAAGATTGTAATCACCAGTATAAACTTTTTTTTACTAATGTATTTTTCAATGGAAATAGCGCCAAGATAATTTATTAAGATGGTTAAAAGCATTATGGCTAAATATTTTGGTTCTGCCCATGCGTAAAAAATAAGACTGGCTATTAAAAGCAGTGTATTATGAATATCTTTTTTTGTTATTAAATATAACAAAAGAACAATGGGTAAAAACATAAAAACAAAAGTCATTGATGAAAATAACACTTTATTCATTCTCCTTAAAATCTTTACTAAGTGATGGTAAGTTGCGTTCTAAAACTTCAAAAATTACTACATCGGCATTATTCATTCCAAAAGGAACCGGTTTTGAGCCCCTTATAAATTCTGATTCTTTAAATGATTCGGCTAAGTATGGTGCTAATGCTATACTGAATGAATCTCCGTATAATACTAAATTTTTCTCTTGTGTTATATTTTTACAATTATCAAGTAGTATTATACCCGAGCTTATTTCATCGTTACATATGGCTTTTTTATCGTATAAATCGGGAATTTTATATATTGCTGATTTCTTAAATTGTAAATTTGCAGGTAATTGTTTATTTAAATCACCAAGATATTCTTCTGTTTTATATCTTTTTATTTGGTATATAGAAAGATTTTTTAAATCTCCTGAAATCAATTTCATAATTTCCAGATAACCATAATAAGCACCTAACATATTCCAATGAGTATCATGCTTGTAATACAACATTCCTTTATCTTTATTTGGTAATAAAGCATCTTGAAGATAAATAACTTTTACTTGAGAATGTTCTTTTATATATTTTACTAATTGATTAGCACGGCTTTTTGAATTATTGTTTACCTGTTTTATTACACTGCTATATAATTCACCGTATATTTTTGGTTTGTCGGGTGGAATAACAAAATAAAAATGTTTTCCGTGTTTACGGCAATAAGAATCAATTTCTTTTAAATAATTAGTAATCTCTTCAAGTTCTGATTTTGTAAACATTACTTTATTTATATATGTTGCAATGGCATTAGGAGTTCCATAGAATATCCATCCGTCTTTACCTTTTATTACTGTTTTTGTTCTCCAATTTTTATTTATTAAATTTTTTAGTCCATATACGGTTATAAAATCTTTCCTAAAATTAAATCTGTCGTCAAACCAAGCACTAACTTCCTTGCCCCAGTTGTAGTTTATTCCGTTTTCTTCTGTATACAATGGTTTTTTTGTTGATAAATATCGATTCTCACTTTTGGAAATATCATTGTTATTTATATATGACATGGGAATAAATAAAAATATAAAAAATATAAACAGAAATACTATATCAATTACGGAATTACCTTTTAATGTTTTAAAATCTGCAAGATAGTCTGTTAATTTATATGCAAAAAGAAATGATAGTATGCTTATTATTATGAAAAGCTCCCATTCAAAATCTATTGGGGCATTTAAGTCTGAAATATTATAATAAGTTAATATTATTCTTCTTTTTTTAGGATAAAATATAAATCCGTTTTCTTTAATTTTATATAGAGCTTCATCTATTTCAAACTTAGTTAAATCAGGTATATATTCACCGTTTTTTATTTGAATATTTTTTATAAATACAGGGTTTTTTGTTTCAAGATTATAGATTGTAATACGAAAACATTTAGGATGTCTTGCTTTTTTAACTTCAATTTTAATATGGGATTCTTTGTCAAGATCAACTTCTACACTTTTTCTTTTGAATTTTGAAGTTAAATTATTTTTCTTGCCAAATTCAATATTGATACTGCATTTGCCCCCCCCCGACAACATCAAATGTTATAGGCATTGGTTTATACACAAACCAATTTGGAGAGGTTATTATTAAAAATATAATTGTTAAAAAACATGCAACTATTGTTCTTTTTCTTATTACCAAATTCATAATTACCCTTAAAAAAACTCTTTGAGTTTTATGTTATTAAAAAAAAGATAAAATATCAATATTATTTATTGACTTTGAAAATTTCTTAATTATATAGAAATTATGCTGATAAATTTTTTTATACATAAACACGAATGCAATCATAATAAAGTACCTGTAGATATAGATGAAGCCTATTGCCCTGATTGCGGAGAACTGATAAAAAACAAATGGTATCTTGTAAGATGTGCTTGTTGTAATATTAAACGACATGCTCATATTGAATATAATGAAATTAAACCCGATGTAAAATTTTGCTCTAATTGCGGAAGTACTGAATTCTATGTTGAAGAACTTAATAATATTAATTTTATAGATGTTCATTATGCAGTTTATAAAAAAGTAATTATTCCGCAAGGAAATTATACAATTCGTCAGTTCTGGATAGATAAGGAAGAAAATTTGTTAACGGAGAAGAAACTTCTCGGAGTAAAAGATTAGGGATAAAAAAAGCCTCTTTTGAGGCTTTTTATTTTAATGATTCTATTAATTCATTTATAGCTTTTTCTTGCAAAGTTATTTCATCTATTCTGTTTTTTGTTTGCTCAATAAGTTCAGCCTTAGCGTTAGCCATAAACTTTTCATTATTAACCCTGGCAAGTAAGCTGGATTTTTCAGAGGTTAATTTTTCAAGTTTCTTATTTTGACGTTTTATTTCTTCATTTATGTCAATTAAGCCGGCAAGCGGAATAATAATTTTAGAATTACTAACAACCGTTGAAGCTGATTGTTTTTCTGTCTTATGTGAATCATCAACATATTTTATATTTTCAACCCTTGCTAAACGGTGAATATATGCTTCAACTTTTTTGAATATTTCTTCTTCTCTATTTCCGGCAAGAATTTCAATATTAACTTTTGTAGAAACAGGTATATTGAAACTTTGTCTTACGTTTCTTAAAGACTTTATTGTTTCAAATACAAGTTCCATTTGAATATTTTCCTGCTCAAATAATAATTTTTCTTCGAATACAGGATATTTAGAAAGCATTATTGCCTTGACATCAGTATTTTTAGGTAATAATTGCCATATTGATTCTGTTATATGTGGCATAATCGGGTGTAATAATCTCAAAGTCATATCAAGAACATATCTTAAAACTCTTTGTGTATTAGGTTTTAGACTTTCATCCTGAAGTTGGATTTTAGCTATTTCTACATACCAATCGCAATAAGAATTCCAGAAGAAATCATATAAAGTATGTGCCATTTCTCCTATTCTGTAATCTTTAATATTTTCATTTGTTTCTTTAGCGGTTTGATTCAGCTTATTTAATATCCATTTGTCTGCTAATGTGAGGTTATCAAAATCAATATCTTTATTATCAACACCTTCTAAGTTCATTAAAACAAATCTTGAAGCATTCCAGATTTTATTGGCAAAATTCCTTCCATATTCAAACTTCTCATCACTTATTTTTATATCTTGTCCGCCGTAGGTACAAAGTGAAGTCAAAGTAAATCTTAAAGCATCACATCCGTATTTATCAATAATTCCTACAGGGTCTATAGTATTACCTTTTGATTTAGACATTTTTTGTCCGTTTTCATCACGAATAAGCCCATGAATGTATACGGTTGAAAAAGGAGCTTCTTTAGTAAATTCTTCACCCATGGTTATCATTCTTGCTACCCAGAAGAAAATGATATCAAAACCGGTTACAAGAGTAGAGGTTGGATAGAATTTTTTAAAATCTTCAGCGTCAGTGTTTGGCCAGCCCATAGTAGAAAACGGCCATAAACCTGAAGAAAACCAAGTATCAAGCACATCAGAATCTTGCGTATATTTGCTTGGGTCGGGATTCTCTTTTGCAACAATCATTTCTCCAGTTTCATTATTATAATATGCCGGAATTTGATGCCCCCACCATAATTGGCGTGATATGCACCAATCACGTATATTTGTCATCCAACCTAAGTAATTTTTGGTCCATCTTTCGGGTACAAATTTTATTTTGCCCGATTCAACTGCTTCAATTGCCGCTTTTGCCAAAGGAGCCATTCTTACAAACCACTGTTCTGACAATAACGGTTCTATTGTTGTATTACATCTTTGGCATTTCCCTACGTTATGTTCAATAGGTACAATGCGAACTAAACTGTTATTATATTGAAGTAATTCAACTGTTTTTTGACGTGCTTCTTCACGTGTAAGCCCTTGAACATCAGGATGAACTTCACAACAGTGTTTCATTTTGCCTTCTTCATCTATAACCCATATCGGTTTTAAATTGTGACGTTTCCCTACCTCATAATCGTTAGGGTCATGTGCGGGCGTAATTTTTAAAGCACCTGTTCCAAAAGATTTATCAACATAATCATCTGCAATAATCGGAATTTCTCTACCTGTTAAAGGAATTAAAACAGTTTTACCGATTAAATCTTTGTATTTATAATCATTAGGGTTAACTGCTACTGCCACATCTCCGTATATCGTTTCAGGGCGACTTGTTGCAACAACAATTGCACCGGGTTCGTCTTTCAGTGAATAGCTTATTTCCCACAGATTACTTTTTTCTGTTTCATAGTCGGTTTCTATATCAGATATTGCACTCTGACAACGAGGGCACCAATTTACGATATATGCACCTTTATAGATTAAATCTTTTTCATAAAGTTTAACAAAAACTTCTTTTACTGCATCTGAGCATCCTTTATCAAGCGTAAATCTTTCTCTTGAACGGTCAAAAGATGCTCCCAGTCTTTTAAATTGGTTTAATATAGCGCTTTTATGTTCATTTGCCCATTGCCATGTCAGTTCAACAAATTTTTCTCTGCCCAAGTCAAAACGAGTTTTACCTTCTTGTCTTAATTTTTTTTCAACTACATTTTGTGTAGCAATACCGGCATGGTCGGTACCGGGCATCCACAGAGTTTCATATCCTGACATTCTGTGATATCTGACAAGAATATCCTGCAAAGTTCCGTCAAGAGCGTGCCCCATATGTAATACTCCGGTAACATTCGGAGGGGGAATTACTATTGAATAAGGTTCCTTTTCGCTTTTGGCATTAGCTTTAAAACATTCGTTTTCTTCCCAAAATTTATATATTTTTTCTTCTGTTTCTTTTGCATTATATACTGTAGGTAAATCTTCTATTTTTAAACTCATTTTCCAGCCTCTATTTAATAAGTGAATGACCTGTCATCTCTGTTGGTTTTTCTATTCCCATTATATCTAAAACAGTCGGAGCAATATCACAAAGTGCTCCTGTTTCTTTTAATGTTATATTATCACCTGCATTTATAACAAACAATGGAACAGGATTAGTTGTATGAGCAGTATATGGAGCATGAGTAACTTTATCTTCCATACATTCTGCATTGCCATGGTCTGCAGTTAAAACAACTGCAATACCGTTAGTTTTAGCTTTTTCAACAATTTTCCCAACACAGGTATCAACAGTTTCACAAGCTTTAACTGCCGCTTCCATAACACCTGTATGACCAACCATATCAGGATTGGCAAAATTTACTAAAATAAACCCATAATCTTTATTATCTATAGCTTCTAAAACTTTTTCACATACTTCAGGAGCACTCATTTCGGGCTGCATATCGTAGGTTGCCACTTTTGGGGAGTTAACAAGTACTCTTGTTTCTAATTTATTAGGAGCTTCAACACCGCCGTTAAAGAAGAATGTTACGTGTGCATATTTTTCTGTTTCTGCGGTTCTGAATTGTTTTATTCCGTTTTTATCCAAAACTTCACCTAAAATATTATTAAGTTTTTGCGGTTCAAATGCAACAGGAAACGGGAATGTTGCATCATACTGAGTAAATGTTACATAATATATGTTTTTTCTTACTGCTTTTCTTTTAAATCCGTCGAAATTTTCAAAATTGATAGCTTTTGATATCTCTCTTGCTCTGTCCGGACGGAAGTTAAAGAAAATTATTGCATCATTATCTTCTATTCTTGAATTAGGAACATCAATAACGGTAGGTTCAACAAATTCATCGTTAACACCTTTTTCGTATGATGCTTTTACTGCTTCTATCGCACTGTCGGCTTTATTACCCTCTCCTATAACAAGCATATTATAAGCTTTTTCGACTCTTTCCCATCTGTTATCTCTATCCATAGCATAATATCTGCCTGTAACAGACGCGATTTTAGGAAGTCCTGCTTCTTTTAGTTTATCTTCAACTTTTTGCAAAAATTCTACTGCGCTCTGTGGAGGTGTATCACGTCCATCTAAAAAGGCATGAAAATAAACTTTTTTTAGCCCCTGTTTATGCGCAAATTCGATTAAAGCCATTATATGATCAAGTGAACTGTGAACTCCTCCTGTTGAAACAAGACCGTACATATGTAATGATGAATCATTTTCTTTTACATGTTTAACTGCATTTAAAAATTTTTCGTTTTTAAAAAATTCACCTTCTCTAATTTCTTTGTTTATTTTGGTTAATTCCTGATAAACAACCCTTCCTGCACCTATATTTAAGTGTCCGACTTCAGAATTTCCCATTTGCCCTTCGGGAAGCCCAACGTGCTCTCCGTCTGCAAAAATTTGTATATTTGGTTCTGTTTTATAAAATTTATCTAAATTTGGTGTATTTGCCACTTTTGTAGCGTCTTTAGGACAATCCTTGTTTATTCCCCATCCGTCCATGATACAAAGTAATACTCGTTTTGTCATAATGTTTCCTTCTTTATAATATTATTTTACTATGTTAATAATTCTTTGTATTGCTTCATCGGGTGTTATAGTTTCCATTTCACCCGTAGCTCTTGTTTTAAATTCTACAAGGTTATCTTTTATTGTTTTTCCTACTGTTATTCTGTAAGGAATACCTATTAAGTCAGCGTCTTTTAGTTTTACTCCTGCTCTTTCAGCTCTGTCATCAATCAAAACTTCAACTTTTGCTTCCGATAATTTTTTATAAATTTCTTCAGCAACACTCATTTGTTGTTCATCTTGGTCGCTTACAGGAACAACTATTACAGTATATGGTGCAATAGCTAACGGCCATTTAATTCCAAATTCATCATGATGTCTTTCTACTGCGGCAGCTGCCGTTCTTGAAATTCCTATTCCGTAACATCCCATTATAAATGGTTTCTCTTGACCGTCTTTATCTGTAAATGTTGCATTCATTGCTTTTGAATATTTTGTTCCTAATTGGAATATATTACCAACTTCAATACCTTTTGTTACTTTTAAAGGTGCATTGCAATCTACACATTTATCGTTTTCTTCAACAAGTCTTATATCTTCAATTTTTTTAGGTAAGTCAACGTCTACTCCCCAATTTGCTCCCGTGAGGTGTTTATCTGTTTGATTAATGCCTATTACAAAGTTTTTAAGTTCTGTGATTGTTTTATCACCAATTATTTCAACATTTTTTAATCCTTTTGGACCTATGAAACCTGCAATTGCGCTATATCCTGAAACATTCATAATTTCTTCAATTTCATCATTGCGTGCAATTCTTATTTCATTACCGTTGAAAGCGTTCATTAATTTTGTTTCTTCAATTGTTCTATCACCTCTTATGAGTGCTGCAACATACTTTCCGTCTATAACATATATTAAACATTTACATATTACACTTTGAGGAACATTTAAGAATTTAGAAAGTTCTTCAATGGAGTGAGTATTAGGAGTATCAATAATTTCAGCTTTTGAAAATTTACCGTCAGTTTCAGCCGGATTAAGATTTGAAATAGCATGATTTGAATTTGCACTATATCCGCATTTTGTACAATAAAACACGTCATTTTCTCCGGCATTATTTTCAGAATCCTCATTTACCAAGACCATAAATTCGTGAGAAACACTTCCTCCTATAGCTCCTGAGTCTGATTGCACCATTTTTGTTTCAAGTCCGCAGCGTTCAAAAATTCTTGTATATGTTTCTGCCATTATTTTATATGATTTTTTAAGCCCTTGTTCATCCGTGTCAAAACTGTATGCATCTTTCATTATAAATTCACGACCTCTTAAAAGCCCGAATCTTGGTCTTATTTCATCTCTAAATTTAGATTGTATTTGATAAAGATTAACCGGTAATTGTTTATAGGATTTGATTCCTTCTCTGGCAATTGAAGTAATAACTTCTTCATGTGTAGGTCCTAAGCACATTTCTCTGTTATGTCTGTCTTTTAATCTCATTAATTCTTTACCGTATACATCCCATCTTCCTGATTCTTGCCATAATTCAGCTGGTTGAACAAATGGCATCAAGAGTTCTTGAGCACCTGATGCATCCATTTCTTCTCTTACTATATTTTCTACTTTTTTTAATACTCGCCACATTAAAGGAAGATAATTGTATACTCCGTTTGCGAGTTTTCTTATATATCCTGCTCTTACTAATAGTTTATGACTTATAACTTCCGCATCTGAAGGAAATTCTCTTAAAGTTTGCACAAAAAGATTTGACATTCTCATAAAAATATAACCTCATTGTCTGACTTTATAATCTTATCACAAAAGTATAGAGGTTAAGCATTTTGCATTTCGACTTTTATTTCGTTTAGAGATTCCGGTAAAATTTGTTCAAAAATTTCTACTACTATAGGGTCAAACTGTTTTCCCGAAAGTGCTTTTATTTTATTTAATGCTTCCATTGGGGTTACTTGTCTTCTGTATATTTTGGGTGTTGTCATTGAATCAAATGCATCGGCTACTGCTATTATCCTTGAACCTATCGGAATTTCTTCTCCTTTTTTGCCGAATGGATATCCGTTTCCGTCATAAAATTCATGGTGATATCTTATTATTTCAATAACTTCTTTTAATTGTTTTATGTCATTTAAAATTTTTACGCTATGCTGAACATGTTTTTTTATTTCAGAATATTCGTCAGAAGAAAGTGTTTCAACTTTTGCAAGTATTTCGTCTGATACGCCTATCATACCTATATCATGTAATAAACCTGCTAATTCTATTTTCCCTATTGTAGAATTACTTAAATGTAATGCTTTTGCCATTTTTACGGAATAAAATGTTACCCTTTTACTTCTTCCAAGGGTGTATGTATCTTTTGAATCAAGTGCTTCTACAATTGCAGTAATTGTACCTGCAAGCAGTTCTTTTAAATCATTTACCAACGCACTGTTATCTGATTTTAATTGCCAATATTCAAGCGCATTTTCAACAATTAGCATAAGTTCGTCAGGGCTATACGGCTTTTTTATATATCTGTATATTTTAGCATAGTTTATTGCATCAATTAGAATCCCTGCATCTGAATATGCGGTTACTAATAATCTCATACAGTTTGGCGATATTTCATAACATCGTTTTAAAAACTCAACCCCGTCCATCTCGGGCATTTTATGGTCTGAAAGTATACAATGAAAGTTTTCACCCCGTAATATATCTAAAGCAGCCAAAGGAGATGTGGATTTTACTATATTATATTTCCCTCTTAAGGTTCTGTATAATAAAGCAAGGTTATCCGGTTCATCATCTACTATTAGAATTTTATACTTATCCATTGCTGCCTCCGGCTACAAGATTATTATTCATATTATCTCGGTCTATAGTTATTGGTAAAGTTATTATAAATTTACTACCTTCACCTTTTTTAGATTCAACTCTTATATCACCCTGATGATTTTTAATAATTTTATATGTAATAGACATACCCAAACCGGTACCTTGACCTACGGGTTTTGTTGTAAAGAACGGATTAAATACTTTCCTTGCGGTTTCTTCATCCATACCTGTTCCGTTATCTTCTATTTCAATAACCATTGTTTTTGTTTCGTTATTAGGTTTTATTCTAATCCAAATATCACCTTTATTTTCAATAGCACATGCTGCATTATCAAGTATATTCATAAATACCTGATTTAATTGACCGCCAAATGCTTCTATTAACGGTATATTTTCAGGATATTCTTTATGTATTTCCGCTTTATTTTTTAATTTATTATGTAAAATATTTAAAGTCATATCTATTTCATGAGGCAAATCAACATCAGTTATTGCAACTTCTTCCATCCTTGAGAAGCTCTTTAAATCTTGTATAATGTTTTTAGCTCTTTCTGCACCTTCTTTACAACTTTTTATTAAATCAGGCATATCAGACTTTAAAAATTCATAATCAATTTCTTCTTTAAATTTATCTATATCTGTTTTTTCTTCCGGTTTTAATGAAGAATCATACGTTGTGTATTTTTCTATAACATCTACTAAGTCTTTAGAATAATTACTTAAATGTGTCATATTCCCATAAATAAAGTTTATAGGGTTATTAATTTCATGCATAATTCCTGCAACTAATTCACCTAAAGATTTCATTTTTTCTGAATGAACCATCATTGCTTGTGTATTTTGTAATTCTGCATATGCATTCTTTAATTCTTTTGTTCTGTCCTGAACTTTTACTTCAAGCGATGAATATAATCTTTGAAGTGCATTTGCCATCATATTATATGCTTGTACTAAGTGATTTATTTCATTATATTTTGTATAATCCAATCTTACTGACAAATCTCCTTTTGCTATTTGAGCAACAGTTTTTTCCATCATCATCAGAGGTTTTGAAATACTTCTTGCAAGCAAGAAAGATACAAATACGCACAGTAACATTATTACGCTAAAAAATATCTTGAGAAAATCTGTCATTTGTTTTAGTTTTAGTGCATCATTATTTGTCATTACTAAATATACATTGTTATTAAATTTATTTATGTATATTGTTTTGTAATAATCAATATCGGATGAAGGAAGATTTGTTATTTTTAAACTTGATGGGTTATCCGGTATTTTATATATATATTTTGAACCTTCGGGTAAAGATGAATATAATTCTTGTCCGTTATTATCTGTTATAATTACATATTTAATTCTTAAATCATCAAGAAATAATGAATTTAAATTATCTTTTATAGCGTCATATTTTTTTAATGATAAATCTATATTAAATGATTGTAAATTTGATATATACTCTGCCGCCATGTTATGTTGAACTTCTTTTATACTGTCTCTTGAATAAACATACATAAAAAATTCAACTATACTTACCATTAAAATTATAACTACTGTCACAGTAAGCATTATAGTATTGTTATTTTTCAGTGAAAATAACATTGAAGTTTTTTTCTTTTTCTTTTTCAAACCGGTTTTAGCCATTTTATATTCCTGTACTTATTTAAATGTTATAAGTATATTTAACAATATTTTTAAGTGTTTTACAAGTTTTTTATTATAATTTGCTGATAGATTTATTAGGACCTACTGCAGTAAATACATAAGGTTTGTTAAAGTATTTATTTGCAATTCTTATTACATCTCTGACATTTACAGAATTAATTAATTCCGGATATTTGTCAATAAAATTGTAAGAACGCCCTGTAATTTCAAGCGAATTAATAACTGAAGCTTTATCCATATTAGTTTCCATAGATAGAACAAAATTCCCTAATAGTTTATCTTTAGCTTCAGAAAGTTCTTTATCTGTTACAAATTCTTTTTTAAGTTTATCTATTTCATTAAACATAGATATTTTAGCTTTATCTGCCGTATTAGGATTTGTAGCTATATAAAGAGCAAAAGCACCTTGATTAACATTGGCTGAAAAGCTTGAACCGATTTGATATGCAAGACTTTGTTCATCTCTTAGATGAGTAAATAATCTTGAACTCATTCCGGAACCTAATATTGCATCTATAACTTGAAGAGTTGCCCAATCTTTTTCATTTTGCACTCCGTCTGTTAACCAGCCAATTAGTATCCATGTTGCCTGAGAATCTTTTGGTGTTTTTATGGTTCTATTTTGAGTTAACTGTTTAAATTTATTTTTATAATTATTCAAGTTTATTGGAGGATTCTCACTTCTTTTTATTAGATTAGAAAAATAATTTATATATTCTTGTTCATCAACATTTCCGTTTATTGAAATAATAACATTTTCGGCATTAAAAACATTATTATAATAGTCAACAACATCTTCAGTCCATATTGTGGGAATGGTTTTTTCAAGAATTTTTCCTGTGTTACCGTAAGGGGTTCCTTGCCAAAGAGCGGTTTTAAATTCATCAAAAGCTATAGCATCAGGTGTATTATTCCTATTCTTTATAGTTATCATTTTGTCAGCTTTTACACGTTCTATGTCAAATGAATCCATTGATGCATTTGTTGTAATTTCTTTAAATATATCAAGTGCGAGATTTTTTTCATTTTTTGTAAATTTAGCTGCTATACTGAATGAATCGCCTTGTACTGAAGGGGCTATCCTAATTCCGTTTTCTTCTAACAATTGTGAAAGTTCCTGATTTTTGTATTTGTGTGTTCCTTTCATCATTGTTTCTGCGGTTATTATACTTGTTCCCGGTTTTTTTTCAACACTATTTCCTCCTCTTGATGCCATTTCTATAGCTATAATATCATTTGAAGGATTGTTTGTTATTAATAAAGTTGCTCCGTTATCTAATTCATATTTTTTTGTATTATTATTTTGGCTTATTAATTTTGTATTGTGAGTTTTTATATTTTCTGATTTTTGAGAGTTTAATTCATTTTTTTCGGGGGTTATTATTGATATAACCGAACTATTTATATCCAAATAATTTTTTGCTACCCTTTTTAAATCATCTTTTGTTACCTTTTTTATGTTTTCTATATAGTTTTTATAATATGAAGTGTCATCGGTAATTGTAACAGTATAGCCTATTTCTCCTGCTATATTTGATATAGACTCTCTTGCGTAATATGTGTCTCGTTCAATAATATTTTTTGCTTTTTGAATTTCTTCATCAGTAATTTCGTTTTTTGTAAGTTTCATTATTTCATCAAATATTGCATTTTTTAATCTTTCTGTATCTTCTGTTGTATAATTTGCAGAAATATAAAATATAGAATCGTCTTTCATTGAAGAATTAGATGCACTTATAGTATGAACAAGTTGTTTTTGTTCTTTCAAGGTTTTATATAATCTTGAAGATTTTCCGTCTCCTAAGATGGTTGCGAGTACATCTAAAGCATAAGTATCTTTATCTGTCATTGAATGGCATCCTTTAAATCCGATAAGGATATAGCCTGTAGCAACTTTCATATCAGAACTTATTTCTATCGGCGCAGAAGGTTTTTTATCAACCTTATATTTGGGTTGATTCTTTTTTTCTTCCGTATTTAATATAGGTTTGTTAAATTTTTCTTTTACGCTTTCTAGCGCTTTTTGTGTGTTAATATCGCCTATTATAACGGTGGTCATATTATCAGGTGTATACCACTTATTATAAAAATCCAAAATTTGTTCTCTTGATATAGTTTCTATAACTTCTTTTGTTCCTATAACATCCCTTTTATAAGGATGGGTTTTATAAAATCCTTTAATGAGATTTCTATATAAAACATTATTGGGATTATCATTATTTTTGGCTATTTCTTCGATAACAACTTTGCGTTCTTTCTCAAGTTCTTTTCTTGGAATTAACGGATTTAAAATCATGTCTGAATGTAAATCAAGTGCAAGTTCAAAATCTTTTGAGGGAATTAATATATAATAATGTGTAAAATCCTTACTTGTAGCGGCATTTGTAATTGCTCCTTTTGATTCTAAAATGGTATCAAATTCTTTAGTAGGGTGTTTTTGTGTTCCTTTAAAGAATAGGTGTTCTAAAAAGTGGGCAACTCCGTTATTTTCATCGGTTTCATTTATTGAGCCTGTTTTTATCCAAGTATCTATAATTACTATTGGATTATCGTGTACCTCTTTTATAACTACTGTATGATTATTATCAAGTTTAAATGTTGAATAATCAGTAGCATAGCAAATTAACCCTATAAACAACACTCCGATGGTTATAATTATTTTTTTCATCTCATATCCTCTAATATTTTATTCTCTAAAATATTATACACGATATTTTTTTTACTGACTTATAGGAAACTTGGCTAATATTTGTTAAATATTTATTTTATTAGTAGTTTTTAATTTCTTTAAAGCCTTTTTTGCGCCTTCATATTCTCTAGATAATTGAATTGTAAAGTTAATTGATTCTAAATCTCTTGCTATTGCTTCTTTGCAAGAATACATTTCTTCAATTGTATATTTTTTATTATAAGATGTATTTTTTTCGGCTTTATATATTTTTTTAAATATTTCTTGTGACTTATAATCATAACCCGGCAGATTATTTTTATAGCCGTAATACTTATAAAGTGCTCTGGCTACAGTATATATTTCCGTATTGTTTATATTGAAAATAAACATAGGTCTTGTTTTTAAATTAAAGTTAATTTTTCCTGAATTTAATCCCAGTATGAAATTGATATAACAAGCCTTAAAACCTTTTAACGGAGTTAAAAACCCTTCTTCTTCATTAATATTTGCCAATAACTTTTCGGCATTTTTTATTCTGTAAACTTGTATACCTTTAAGTTTAATATATAGAATAAGTTGTTCGGGTCGGTTTATATATTTGTTTATCAACTTTTTTAAATTTGCATCAATTTCTGCTTTTTTTACTTCCGTATTTGTTGATAGTTTTAGCGTGCAGCTTGATGTCATAGCATGCTTTGTTGTTGAATTAGTATATATAAATTTATTATTTTTTTTAATTTTATTTAATATGAAATTTTTATATAATTCTTTTAACTTATTAAAATAATTCATAATTTTCCCCAAAATTTTTATCTTATATATATAAAAACATTTTACGTGCAAATATTGACAAGAAAGTTTATAATCAAAAAAGAATTGAGGTATTATTGAATAATTTTTCTCAAAAATACATTCCTTATTTATTTTTATTACCTGCTATGGTTATGCTTGTAATATTCTTTTTTATTCCTTTTTTTCAAACTATATTATTAAGTTTTCTTGATTATTCAAATGATATTTATAATCCTGTATTTGCCGGTGTGGAAAATTATAAAGTTCTTTTGAGCTCAAAAGAATTTTATACCGTAATTTTTAATACATTTTTATTTCTCATAATTGCAGTACCCATATTGGCAATATTACCTCTTTTTGTAGCTATATTTATTAATCAAAAAATTAAATTTATTAATTTATATAAAGTAATAATATATTTACCTGTTGTTGTTTCAATAGTAGTTGTGGCAATTGCATTCAAATGGATATATGCGCAAGAAGGAATATTAAATTATTTTATATCATTATTTAATATAAATCCTGTCGGATGGCTTACGGATACACAATTTGCAATGTTGTCAGTTGCATTAGTAACTGTTTATAAGGGTATTGGTTATTATATGATGATATACCTTTCTGCGTTAATAGGAGTTCCCAAAGATTTATATGAAGCCGCAGATGTTGACGGAGCTAATGAATGGCATAAACATCTTACTGTTACAATTCCTCATATTATGCCCACTATTGCTCTTGTTGTTACTATTTCTTCTATTTCTGCACTTAAAGTATTTGCTGAAATATACGTTATGACAAAAGGGGGGCCGTTAAATTCAACTAAAACAATAGTTTATTATATATATGAAAGGGCATTTGAAAATCTGGATTTGTCTTTATCTTCCGCAGCTTCTGTTGTTTTATTAATAATTATACTTATATTTTCTATAATCAATGTTACCGTTTTCGAAAAGAAGAGGTATAAATTATGATTAGAAAATTTTTTAAAGGTTTTAGTGCTCATATTTTTTTAATAATAATATCAATACTGTCACTTTTTCCTTTTATATGGCTTATATCTACCGCTCTTAAAGGTATTGATGAAAATATTTTTGAATATCCACCTTATTTTATACCTAAACATTTTACTTTTGAAAATTTTATCGGAGTATGGAAACAAATACCTTTTCTGTTATATTTTTTGAATAGTGCTATTGTTGCCGGATTTACCGTTATATTAAATCTTATTTTTTCTTCACTTGCGGCATATCCTTTGGCACGTATGGATTTTAGAGGAAAAAACTTTATTTTTACTTTAATACTGGTAACTATAATGATACCATTCCAAGCAATAATGCTTCCCGTATATTTAATAGTATTAAAACTTCACCTTGTTGATTCATACGGTTTTGCTTCAGGTTATTTGGGTTTGATTTTGCCATTTGCCGTTAATGCTTTTGGAATATTTCTTATGAGACAGGCTTTTTTAACTATTCCAAAAGAAATGGAAGAAGCAGCTTTTATTGATGGTTGTTCAATATTTAACATTTGGCGCAAGATTTTGCTACCTATGACATCTCCTACTCTTGCGGTTCTGGCTATTTTTACTTTTATAGGTTCATGGGGCGAGTTCCTTTGGCCAAGTATTGTTCTTACAAATAAATCTCTTTATACATTGCCGGTAGGGGTTAATGACCTTCAGGGGCTTTTTAGTGCCAATTGGAGATATATTGCTGCCGGTTCTATAATATCTATTATCCCTATTATTATTTTCTTTATTTGTATGCAAAAGTATTTTGTATCAGGTTCTAATGAAGGTGCAGTTAAAGGCTGATTATATGAATTTGTTTCCGAAAATATCAGCTCCTTTTTGTGCTGCTTTTAAAATAGAATAATAAAATTCCAGTTCATCATCGGTTGCTTCATTCAATATTTGCATAGATTTTATATAAAAAGGGTTGTCGTTTGCTGATACTTTTTTTAAATTTAATCCTACTTTATCAACTTCCAAATCAAGAGCAGATAAAACCTTGCTTAACGTAGCAAAACTGGGCTTATAAGTTCCCAATTCGAGCTTGGAAATATGTTTTTCATGTACCCCTGCAAGCTCTGCCAATTGTTCTTGAGTTAAACCCTTAGCTTTTCTTATCTGTTTTAATTTCTTACCAAAAGTATTGTCATTAGTCATATTATAACCTCTCATATATTTTAAGAGGATATTAAGAGAAGTTTAACAGTACACTCTGGTAGTTTTTTATAAAAGTATCAGATACTTGATATTTTTATAAACTTGTAATAGTATAAAAATAAAATAGTTATTTACATGTAATGAGAGGTTTAATATGAAAAAGAGAAAAGTTTTATTAGCATTATTATTGTTTGTTTCAGCAATGTGTCTGTATACACAAACATCAAAAGTTTATGCAAGAAGTGTAGATATTTATTTGTCAACAGGTACACAAAGTCAAAATCCTGGAGAAACTGTTACCAGTGCCGGATTTAGTTCAAGTGGCGACAGTGCTATAACAGAATTGAACATTATACCTGATACTATTACAAGTCCGACTTATGATATTCAAATTAGTGATAGCGGTATGGGCAACCCAATTAAAGAAGGGACAACCGCTGACGTACTATCAC